>JANQLI010000227.1 GCA_028280675.1 Alphaproteobacteria bacterium | reverse complement strand
GACGACACATCGTCAAAGGAGCCAGGGTTGCCGGGTGAAATCGCATTGTTGGTGATGGTGGTGTACATCTCATTGTAACGGGCGTTGGCTTGAATATCGAACGGGGCAAAGCCGCCGGTGGCGGTGCGCAGCATGATCTCGCCGCCCTTGAGCGCAAACGCGCGAATGAGTTCCGGCTCAAGCTGGATCGATGTGGTGCAGATATTGCCAATGTCGGTGCGGGTTACGGGGATCACCGCATCGCGCCCATACATTTCGACAAACTCATCCAAGGCGTCGAAGACGGTGGTGGTGAACACTTCGAACATGCCGCCGAACAGGCCTTTGATGTTGCGCAGCTTCCAATGCTTATCGACCACCGATCCGTCCGGACCAATGACGGTGGTGATGCTGAGAATGTGGTTCGGCCAGTCCGGGTCTTTGGCGTAAGAGCCGAACACCACGTAACAGCCATACCGCTTGGCGCGTGCGCCAATGGCTTCTGTCTCTTCGCCAGGAATTTCAATCGCGGCTTTCAGAAAGCCTTCGCGGTCCCAGCGCGCATCGAACCCGGTGATCGGAAACTCGTGAAAGCACACAAGATCCTTCGGGCCGAGCCAGCCATTCGCCGCATCAATCAGGCCCAGCATATGATCGAGATTGTCTTTGCGGGTGGCCGCCAAATTGGCGATGTCCACCGCCCGCACACGCGATTGCACCAAGCACACGCGAATGGCTGGTTTTTTTAAGTCAATCGTTTCGTAAGACCCATCGGTTGAGAGTTTCACCGGATCGTTTTTGTGGGCGGGGTTGGTCATGAAGATGGCCTTCTTTACGCGTGTTGGCAGAAAAAACGGCCCATACACTGGGCCGTTTTGCGTCTTAGGGGATGCACGTTAACTTTCTTTATTGACCGGATGTCTTTCGGCAGGGGCCATCATCATGGCCACCGCGCAAATGCCGACGGAGAGAACCACCAAGCTCATTTCAAGCCAATAATCTGTGGGGTGCACCCAGATTTCTGTATAGAGATCCCAGCGGCCGAGGAGCTCATTTGAGTTCCATGCAATGATGGCTGTTGGGATGCCATAGCGAATCGCGGCGCTCATGCGCGTAAACCGCACCAAGCGTTGCATCAGATAAAGCGCCCAGGCGGTGTTGATGACAAACAAACCATACACCACGGGGTGGGTGTCGCCGAGCACGTCTTTATCGTAGATAATCAGCAGGGCGACATAGAAGAACCAGATGACGTAAATGGTTTCAATTGCCGTGATGGAGCAATAATTCCGTCCGGCGCCGCTTTCCGGTTTGCCGACTTTCATCTTGAAGACACGGTGGAACCACCGGAAGAAGTTGCATTTCGAATCTTTGTTGAAGAAGAAAAACACCAGAGTCGTCAGCAGCACGCCGAGCGAGGACATCATCACCATATATTCATTATTGGTGACCACTTCGCCATTTTCGATCAGGTCTGGCACGCCCAGCATGTCCGAATAATAAACGAACGAAAATTCCACCCAGCCTGTCCAGATCAACGTGCCGGCCCAAAACCCAAGCCAAGTTTGCGCCGTTTCGCCTTTGCCTTCCAGCCCGATATACCATAGCCAACAGCCAAAGAGACCCATCGCCGCGGCGGCCCAATAGAGATAGGAGTCGCCAATCAACATCTCTAATTCCTCGCCGAGAAAATTTTCCATCAGGATCATGACCGTGTGTCCGATCGCTTGCACGACAAACACAACAAAAAAGGCGCCGATCCCAATCCAAGGCGCGCTGTTGACAGTATTTAAAAAGCCGTTCGATTTTCCTGTGACATCTGATGTGGCCATGATCCTCACCTTTGCGTTTCTAATCGTTCCCTTTGGGGCTTTAAGTCTCTTCCTTTGATCAGACTCGTACCTTCACCACGTTTGCCGTGCGTTTTTATAGGACGCAGGGTCGTTTTTTTGATTAAGGGGCGCTTAAGCCAAACAGTCGAGATTTGCCTCGTGTCATCCAGTGAGACTACATTGCGCGATACTATAGGCCGCAAAAATGCCCTGATTTCAGGGGTTTTTCAAGTGCCAATGTGTTGCGATGGCAGGCTGATGAAAAGGGATGGTGGGGGCGCAGGCCGCAGTGTTGATGGTTGTGCCACTTAATGAAACGCGCGGCGGCGATGCGTCTATCGCCTGACGGGCTGAATGTTTGTGTGAAGGAAAGAGACTTTGACAGTCGTAAAAGATATTCGTGCGCTGCAACGCGGTTTGCGTGTTCTTGAGGTGTTGAACCAGCACAATGGCTCCACGCTAACCGAGATCACGCGCTACACCTCGCTGCCGAAGGCGACGACCTATCGTATTCTCGAAAATCTCATTCGCATGGGATATGTGATGCGCGATAAGGCCGATGCCAAATACCGCTTGTGCATCCTGGTGCGCCGCCTCAGCGAAGGCTTTGATGATACGGCGTGGCTGACAGAGATTGCGCGGCCCATGATCCGTGAGTTAGGGCGTGAAGTGGTTTACCCCATCGCGATTAGCACGCTCTATGGCACATCGATGCTGGCCCGTGAAACCACCGACCGGGAAAGCGCGCTGGCCTTGGATCATTATACTTCCGGCACCCTCTTACCGATGTTCAGCAGCGCGTCGGGCAAAGTCTATGTGTCTTATTGCACTGATAATGAGCGGGAGATTTTGCTGGACCTTTGCGCAAAATCAGAGGAGCCGGAACATAACTTTGCGCGCGATGCGCGGTTTATCGACCATTTGATCCAAGATGTGCGTGACAAAGGATATGCCCTTGGCCTGCGTCAACGCACCCAGGCCGCGCAAGGCAAGTCGTCGGCCTTGGCTGTGCCGATTATGTCGCGTGGGTCGCTGCTTGCCAGTTTGGCCTTGCGTTATATTGATTCGGCCATGACCCCTGAAGAAGCGGTTGCGCGTTACCTCGGCCCGTTACAGCAGTATGCGACGAAAATTGGCGATGCCGTGGCGCAATATGAAGATCTTCAAGACGACCCCACAGACTCTGTGCCGGAACCTGCGTAGGCGGCGGTCATGCCTGCGGCTAAGTGATCCCTGACCACAGCGCCCGCAGACTTGTGCGGACCTGCCGCTCGAAATCAACAGTGATATTTTTGAAGTCGCCGCTTGTCATGGCGTGAGAGCAGGCGTCAGGCGAGGCGGAGATCTGCCATAACCCAATGAGCAGGGCGTAGGTCTGAATGCACAGATCTGCCCCCGTTTGCGGGGTGACGGAGGGCAGCTTATCCGCAATTGCGCTGCCAACTTTATCCAGCAAGGCCGCAAATCCCGCCATATATCGCCCCGCCGCCTCTTCACTGATATTTTGTTCGAGGACACTGTGGCTGAGACTTGCGAGCTCCATCATAACGGGCCGCTCAAGAATATAGGCTAGAAAAATGTCAGTGAGCGTCTCAACATCACGTGCGTCACGTGTTGCTTGCAATGCATGCATAACCGAGCCGACCCAATTCGCCATATGTCTTTGTAACAGCGCGAAATAGATCTCTTCTTTTGTTTCATAATAAAGATAAACAGTGCCTTTGGCGATGTTCGCACGTTTGGCAACTTCTGAAACAGCCGATAAATGACCGCCAGTCTCTTCGAACAACGCTTCGGCTGCATTTAAGATTGCTTGCGCCCGTTCTTCCTTTTGCCAATCTTGTCTTGCACGTGTGGTTGCAGGCATGATCTGCTCCGCTTCTCGATAGAGATCAGCAGCATAACGCGAAAACCAGAGGTGACCTAGTGTGTTTTTCGGATCGTGGGAGTGTTCACAACATCTTTATGCTGAGAAAAGCTGATCATACCGGTTGATCATTGTGTCAAGATCATAATCTTTGCGGACTTTCTTGGCGTTCGCTAAGCTGAGTTGGCGCGCAATATCAGCATTCGTTAGGACTTCCCCGAGGTTAGCGTGGTAGGCCTCGTCGTTTGATGTGATGTAACGTTGGTTCTCTGTCGAGACCATATGTTTGACATCGCCAACATCCGTCCCAATAACAGGGAGACCACAGGCCATGGCCTCTAGCACACTGTAAGGCATTTGTTCCGTATCGGATGAGATAGCGAACACGTCCAGCACGCCCATGATTGTCTCCGGATTGCGGATGTAACCTGCAAAAGCCACATGTTTGGCGAGGCCTTGACGTTCAACTTTGTCTGTCAAGCGCTGCCGTTCCGGCCCATCACCGATAATCAGCAAATGACAAGGCATAGAGCGCTGCACTTTTTGAAAAGCATTGATCAGACGGGGAAGATTTTTTTCCGTCCGTAAGGCCGCGATGGTTCCGATAATCGGTCTGTCATCGGGCAGGGCAAGTGAGTCAAGAAGGCTTTGATCAGGGCCATGGTCAAAGCGCGCGCAATCAATGCCATTTGGAATGTATAAGACGTGTTCCTCTGGAAGGCGCCATTCATGTTTTGCGATGAATTCCAGAGTATGAGAGGGAACAACGACATCCGTGTGATTTGAGAGCGCCAGGCGCCGGGTCCAATTACGGCGGCGTAAACGCTTTTTTGCTTCTTCCGGACCGAAACCGTCTTCGATGTGAATATGCTCACATACCGGCACAACATTCGCGAGCGCCCATTCGATGCTCCCCCAATTGTACGTAATGAACTTATCGGGCTGAATTTGTTCGATCGTGCCGCGATAGAGTTGCAGGCGCTGATGAATGGGCAGTGCGTGATGCGGTTTCCCCGAAATGTTTTTTGTTTGTGTTGACAAAGAGACAAGTTCAAACGGCACGTCCGGGCCTAACAGGCCTTTGGCGTCATAGCGATCATCCATCGCAATGATGGTATGACGATATTGTTCACCAAGGACATTGGCGATTTGTGAGAAGCGCATTTGTGCGCCTCCCACATTGAAGGTTGAGAAGATATGGAGAAGATGTTTTTTGGGCGCGGGCATGAATTGAGATAACCTTCTTACATGTCCCGCTTCCAATACCAGGTGCGGTTAGCCCCGAGCTATTCAGACAACTCCTCTAGGAGGGCGCGTGCTTTATCCACATCAGAGAAATTAGAATTCACAGTTAATCCATTTTCCAATACTTCTTTCGCTTTCTCTGTGTCGCCACTGTCATGTAAAGCGGCGGCATAATGATAGGCAATTTCATCATTCTTTGGCGCTGCTTTTGAGGCTTCTTCAAGAAGCTTGAGAGCCCGTTGCTTTTCGCCGCGCTGAAAAAGCATCCACCCTAATGTGTCGGCAATTTCACCTGAGAGGGGACTGATTTCATGCGCCTTCTCTGCAAGTTCAAGAGCCTCCTCATCGCGGCCTTTTTGCTGGTAAAGCCAAGCCAAATTATTCATCACGATGGAGTTGTCAGGCGATGTCTCAAGAATGTTTTCCGCTTCTTGGATGGCGCCATCATAATCGCCTTTTGTAATTAAGGCGCTGCTAAAAACAAATCGTGCGACATCATCATCGCTGTTTTTATTCAACCAATCGCGCAGATAGTTCAACCCGTCATCTGCACGCCCAAGGCGGCTGAGGCTGTTATGAATTTGCAGAACAATGCGCTGTGTCGGCTCTTCTCGATAGGCATCTTCATAAAGCTCAAGTGCTTCCTCATTTTGTCCGGCTCGAAAATAAGCATCGCCAGCGGCAATACGGGCAGCAAGGGCGTTGTCTAAGTCATCGCGTAGCTTCTCGGCCATTTCAATGGCCCGTGTTTCATTGTAAATATTCTCTTCTGCGATGATACGACCTGTCAGCGCCTCAACCGATTCTGGATTAATGGCAAGGGCGCGATCATATGCATTGGCAGCATCTATGTGATTGCTAAGACTCCCATGCAGTTTGGCGATCTCCACGAGAACGCTTGCAGATGTTGGGAGCAGCTTAGAAAGCTCTTCATAGGTGCCAATCGCCCCAAGAACTTGATTGTCTGTTAATTGTAACTTGGCATAGGCTTCGAGGGCGCGGGCATTTTTGGGAAATGCGCTCAGCAAAGCCCGGCCTTCCGTGAGCGCCATGTCCATTTTGTCTTGATCAAGCAGTATCTGTATGCGGGCGATTTGTGGAATGGGCGTGTCTGGATTTTCGTTTTGCGCTCTGTTTGTGAGATCCATCGCCTCACTATACTTTTCCTCAGATCTTGCAATCTCGATCAAGGCAGCTAGCGATTCGAGATGACCTGGTTGCATATCGAGGATGCGTTGATACTGTTTTTTTGCGCCGGCCAGATCATTTTCCGCTTGATCGATACGCGCGAGGTTAAGCAGGGCGGGGAAAAAGTCAGCTTGAACCTCGACGGCTTGTTCCAGATAGCCTCTTGCGGCATCACGATTGTCTTCAGCCAATGCAATAGCGGCGAGGAAATTGTACGGCAAACCGCTATTAGGCATGCTCGCTTTGACCTTGTCGATGATCGTCCGGGCTTTGTCATATGAGGCCTCGCGAATATATCCGACGATTAACATGGCGTAGGCTTGCGGGTTATCACTCTCTTCCGAAATGATCTCCTCAAGCAGAGGAACAGCAGTCTCAAAGTTTCCACCACTGATGCGGCTTTGAGCGAGACGCAGCCGCACCACATCGTCCTCAGGATTTAAGGTGGATGCCTTATCGAACAGGAGAGCCGCATCATTATAGCGCTTCGCAAGTGAATATGCATTCGCAAGGTAAAGCGTCACTTGGTAATTATCGTTTAACTCTGTATCCAATTCCTCAAGAAGATCAATGGCCTTTGCAGTATCTCCATCATCCAGTGCGATGCGAGCTGTTAACAGACGGCCTGATGTATTGCCGGGGCTCTGTGCAAGAAAACGCTCTACATAAGAGGACGCGATTTCTTTCTGATCCGTGGCGTAATAAAGAGTTGCGAAGAGAAACAATGCAGGGGGGTAACTCTCAATTCCTTGTCCTTGTGCACTCAGTAATGTTTCAAGGGCGATCTGAGACTGACCGCGACGTGCAAGAACAACAGTCTGTATATATTTCGCAATGGGATTGTTGGAGTTGCGTTCAAGCACGGCTTGAGCGTCAAGCTCTGCTAAATCATTATTTTTTAAAATGATATGCAAATTTGCGCGGCCGATACGGACACGTGAGTCGTTGCCATTCAGCTCAACAGCCTTATCATAGTATGTTAGTGCCTCATCGTAACGTTGCAGGCGTACAACGGTTTCTCCGAGGTAGAAAAAAGCGAGAAAATTTTCCGGTCCAAGCTCAATCGCTTTGCGAAGGGCATCTTCTGACGCTTGTAATTCACCCTTTCGGTATTTTAACGTACCTTCGCTGATATAAGGTTCTGGGATTGTTGGTTTCAGCGCAAGTGCTTTATCGACTTCTTGCTGTGCCGCTGCATAATCATCAAGTTGAATATAAGCGTCGGCACGCAGTGTAAAAAGCAGGGCGCGTTCGAGGGCGCTTGCGCTTTTAGGCTCGATTTCATCAATAATCGCTTGCCATTTACCTTGTATTGCCAGTGCTTGCCCTAAGGGAGTGAGGGTTTTTGTCTTGTCATACCCTCGCGACAATGAGGCTCTGATTTCCTTTTCAGCGGAGGGACCGTCTCCAGCGCGAATGTGGATGGTCGCTAGTTGCATCCGCGCATCCACATTGCTGGGATCAGCTTTAATCGCGTTTTTCAACTGAATACTCGCAGCCGTCAGATCGCCATCTATAATATACGATTGTGCCTCTTCATAATATTCCTGAGACTTTTCATTGACAGCAGATAGCGCTGGTGCAGTGATTAAGACTGTCGCAAGAAGGCAGGCGCTCAGCCCTGTTCTCAATGGATGGAGTGACGAGGCTGTCGCATTGAAAAGTGTGCTTATTTGCAGTGTCTTCTTCATGTGTTTGCTCCCAAGAATTACTCTTTTAAGCCAAGGGATTTCATGAGCTCGTATAATGTCGGCCGAGAAACCCCAAGAAGCTTTGCAGCTTTCGAAATATTGTTATGGCACGCCGCTAAAGCCTTCATAATGTGATCACGCTCCGCGTCCTCGCGTATCTGCCGTAACGTTGGAAATTGTTGTTCATCTTCGGGTATATCAATGTCGAGATCCTCGATGTGGATGTGTTTCCCGCTGCACAGAACCATCGCGCGTTTCACACGGTTTTCCAATTGACGCACATTGCCTGGCCACGCATATGTATTGATGGCGGTGGTTGCATCTGATGCTAAACCTTTGACGCTCGTGCCAAGGGACTTATTGTACTTTTTGATGAAGTATTGCGCAATCAATACACCATCGCCATCGCGCTCTCGCAATGGAGGGAGATCAAAGGCGACTTCGTTCAAGCGGTAATAGAGATCTTCTCTAAATCGTCCCGCTTCAATTTCTTCCGTCAGATTACGATTTGTTGCTGAGACAACGCGGACATCAAGCTCAATAGATGACCGCCCGCCAACACGCTCAATGGTGCGTTCCTGAAGAAAGCGCAATAGCTTGGCTTGAAGGGGGGCTGCCATTTCCGCAATTTCATCAAGAAACAACGTGCCTTTATTGGCTTGCTCAAATTTCCCAACCGTTTGTTTGACAGCACCGGTGAACGCCCCTTTTTCATGGCCGAATAATTCACTTTCTAAAAGATTTTCCGGGATGGCGGCGCAATTGATAGCAATAAAAGGCTCGTCGCGGCGTGGGCTGAGTTCGTGCAAGGCTTTGGCGATCACTTCTTTTCCGGTGCCGCTTTCACCTGTAAACATAACACTAATCGTTGATCCGGCGACTTGCTCAACGGCCTGACAGATCTTGAGCATTTTTGGGCTGCTTGTGATCAGACCGTCAAAGGGCGAGTGCTCGGTGTGGTGGCTCAGCCGTTCGTTCTCAGCTTCAAGTTCATAAAGATAGAACGCACGCTCCACGATAAGCTTGAGAATATCTGTATCGACTGGCTTCGAGCAGAAATCGTAGGCGCCCATGCTCACGGCTTTCACCGCATTCTCATATTCATCATTGCCGCTGGCAATAATGACGCGTGTTTTGGGATCGAAACTCAGAATTTGCTCAAGAGCAGCAAAACCTTCAGAGGGACCTTCAAGATCAGGCGGCATGGCCAAATCGAGAAGCACGACTTGCGGTGTCTCTTTTCGGGACACAGCAATGGCTTCCTCGCGGTTCGCTGCGAGGTAGATGTCATAATCCTCAAACACCCATTTCAGTTGGCGTTGGATGCCCGGATCATCATCAACTATCAAGAGTTTGCGGGGGGCGGACGTCATTCACATATCACTCAGCGGCAAGTGTTGGTTGGCACAGGGTTAATATAATGCGCATTGTTGTGCCATGATCTAATTGTGTTTCTACTTTAAATGCACCGCCCATGCCATAGATATACTCGCGAACTTGGTAAACGCCGACACCGAAACCTGCACTTTTTGTCGAAGCCATCGGGCGAAACAGGTCATTACGCACAAAGGAATCGCTCATTCCCGGCCCGTCATCCACAATATCGATATAGACCTCATTTCCATTTACAGTGGCCCTTAAGGTCACTTGACCTTGCTCCCCTGTTGCATCAAGCGCATTTTGGATCAGGTGACCGATGGCTGCGACAAGGCGGTTTTCGTCTGCCATGACAGAAATGCCGTCTATGTTGATGTCAACCTCAAGGGGTGGATAGGTCTCGCGCCATTCCTCAGCGATGTTGTTCAAGCAGTGATGGAGATCAAGTTTTGCCTGCTGACGTTTGGCTGGCGCTTGCTTGTCCGTTAGCTGGGACAGCAGTTGATTCATACGAGTCACAGAACTGGTTATGGTTTCCAACATATCGTGTTGAAATTCGGGTTTGTGGCCGTGCTGTTCTGCATTCTTGACGATGAGGGACAGTTGATTAATCACATTTTTGAGGTCATGCACGACAAAAGCGAACCGCTTGTTAAAATCTTCAAACTGTTTTGCTTGGGCAAGTTCGCTTGTCGCTTGTTCTTCGGAAAGGTAGCTAGCGGCTTGTTCAGCAACCGTCATGAGGAGCTCGCGATCCGCCCAGTCAATCTCGAATTTTGCGCGTGACTGTCCGAGAATAATAAAGGCGATCAGAACGCCATGGTGATGGATCGGCACAATCAGCCAAGCGCGTTTTTTGTCATGTAGCCACGATATGAATTGGGATGCTGCGGCTTGGTCTTGTGACACAATCTCATTTATTTCGAGAATATCTGTGGAGTCACGTAAGCGCGCGATGAGCGGTGAATTGCTTTGCTCCGCTGGAATATCATCGCCAAAATTCCAGGAATCGGCAAGAACGTAGCGCTCTGTGAGGGGGTCGTGTGTCCACAGAGCTGAGGCGCGGCTATCGACAATTTGTGCAAAGGCTTCCAGGAGACGGGTATGTAAATGGGTTCTTGATTCATATTGCGAGACTGTCTGGCTGAATCTTAACCACTCAACACGGTAGTCATACTTTGTGGAAAAGAAGTTCCGGCTAATGAAGTGCTGTATGCGCCCCCGTAACGAGCTTGAGGTAAGGAGAACGATCAGCAGCAGCACGCCGCCTGCGGAAAATGTAATTTGGAAAACAGTTCCCCAGTCACCGCCAAACATGCGTACGTAATAACCGGCGCCAGCCATAACCAGAAGATAAACACCGCCTCCCATCAGGACCGTTGTGTGAAAGACCACATTTCGCGAAACATGCAGGTCAACAGACCATGTTTTGGCGCGGGTGACAGCAATGCCAATAAGAGGGACGGCTAAGGTGTTGATAAAGCCCCGTGCTTCAAACAAGATATCTGAGGGTTGGCGGAAGAGGATATTCTCTGCGTAATAGAAAAAGTCATAGATGAAAATCGTGCCAAGCCCAAAACAGAGATATTTGAAAGCCCATTTGTGATCGGCATCTGAGTTTCGATAGAGATTCTCCAACATCAAGAGTCCAAAGATCGTCAGGGCTAAAAACCCAGCGCTGGTCATGACGAGGCGCGTCACGCCTTCCAATGCCATGATGCTGCTTAAAAGTGTGGTTTGCGATCCTATGATAAGGATTAGGGCTGCGGCTATGAGAGCGATGGAACTTGCGCGCGTAATTAAACCGCTCTTATCACGGCTAATGCCCAAAAGCGTGCTGAGGAAGTAGAGCCAAGCGAGGGGGCGCGCAATTTCAAGCGCCAAGATAATAGCAATATTGTCGATCCAAGATTGAGCTGCAATGCCCCCGGCCCAAGCCGCTGTTATCAGCGAGCCGATAAAAAGGGCCGAAACGAATTTCGACACTTTCCAATTTGCAGCCACCATGACGCAGAGAAGAAGATAGGCTCCTAAGCATGAAAGATAGCTGACCTGAAATATAGCGGCCTGCATAGAGATTGCCTCGTTCTAACGGGCTCCATCCCCTGACAATACCACGCGAACGGTTTGCATCAAGATAACGAGGTCGAGAAAAAGCCCGCCATTTTTAATGTAATAAAGGTCATAGGCTAATTTGCGCCGGGCGTCATCCACGGAGGCTCCATATGGGTAATTCACCTGCGCCCAGCCTGTGATGCCAGGGCGTACGCTGTGGCGAAGGGTATAGAGGGGGATTTGTTTTGCAAGCTCTTCGACGAAATAAGGGCGTTCCGGCCGGGGGCCGACGAAGCTCATATCACCCTTCAGTACGTTGAGGATTTGTGGAATTTCGTCAATGCGGGCGCGGCGGATAAAATGACCGACTTTTGTGATGCGGTCATCTTCGTTTTTGGCCCATTTCGGCACACCATCTTTTTCTGCGTCATCGCGCATACTGCGGAATTTGATCACTTCAAATGGTTCACCATATAAGCCTGTGCGTGTCTGGCGATAAAAAACCGGGCCTGGACTTTCAATTTTGATCAACAATGCAGTGAGGGCTGTCAGAGGTAAGGTCAAGAACAGGAAGAGAAGGCTGACGACGACATCGAAACCGCGCTTCATGAGTCGGCGAAGACGGTTAATGCGAAAGCCATCTGAGAGCGCCAGCCAACTCGGCTTGACCACATCCAGATCGATTTGTCCTGTTTCCCGTTCCCAAAATGTCAGATAGTCGGTCACCGCAATACCTGCCATTTTGCAATCTAAGAGATCCCAAACCGGCATGCCACGCCATTCGGCAGCAGCGATGATGATTTCATCGGCTTTATTATTGCGCGCGATCTGCATGAGATTTTGGGTTTTGGATTGTCCATTCGCGTCAGCTTTCATCTCACTGAGATCGTAGTATCCGACATCACTGAGAGTGGAGGCGCCTTCTTCCTTTATGAATGTATTCACGCGCGCGCCAAGTTGACCGTGACCGAGAACAAGGACACGGCGTTTAAAGACGTCGAATTTTGGAAAAGAAATAAACGTAACGCGAATGGTCAGAATGATCAGGAAGTTGAGGACTGTTGCTAAGGCAAAGAGCGAAATATGGGATGACAGCACAAGATTAGGCGTTAGGTCATCAATCACCCAAGCCAGGAAACCAAGGAAGATCACGATGAAGAGGAAGATGATTGACCGCTGGAGCAATGTTCCTATCTGAAAGACGGCATCGCGGTTATAAAACCCTATCGCTGTCAATAAGCATAAGAAGAAGATGCAAATGGCAATCAGGTCAATGATGCCGTGGCTGCTCTGAAGAATTGATAGACCCATCGTATCCACACGAAGGAGTGTGAGGGCGAAAAGCAGTCCAAAGAAAAGGCAAACCTCAATGACGGCTAAGAGTAATGTTGGGAGAGCGATGTAGTGATTAAAAAATTTTAACAATGTTAACCCCCGAAGCGCACATCTTCGGCTACACTAAATACCCACAGAGTACGCAGTTGCTGTACTGCAAAACAAGGAGAAGATAGCCTTTGTTTTGACCAGTGGACGCCCAAGATGTTGACAATTATTCCAGATTTCATGCGTGTGCCAGTTTTCCGTTTACCTTAGCGTCACCACTGAGACTTGTTGTGATGCTTAAGCGTATTCGTCACTCTGATAAAGCAATAATCTTGCCGCATTAACCTTTTCAATTTGGTAAAGAGTGAGACATTTAGTACAGACGCGGCGTATATTTTTTCATGGGAAAATCCCCAGAAATCTAAGGAATTTGTGGGTGCCTGTCATAGCTTGATCCATGATGCTATCGTTCTCATTAAAGGGCATATGAGATTTGCTTGACGCTTTTATGATATGTGACTCACTCAGTGTATCTAAACGACACATCTTTTATGCGAATGATTCGTTTCATTTTCATCCTAGAGAAGAAAAAACGAATTTGGTAAGACCTTCGCAGTATCTACGCCCTATAGAGTAGATCATAAAT
The DNA here is from genome assembly GCA_028280675.1 of Alphaproteobacteria bacterium. Classification (GTDB taxonomy): domain Bacteria; phylum Pseudomonadota; class Alphaproteobacteria; order SMXP01; family SMXP01; genus JANQLI01. Next base: position 8,804 of record JANQLI010000227.1, on the reverse strand, counting down.
GGGGCGCTACTCTCTATTGTCGTCACCAAAACCTTATGCGGCGATCATGCAGATTCTGACTTTTACCACTCTCTATCCGAATGCGGCGCAGCCGTCCCATGGCGTGTTTGTGGAAAATCGGATCCGTCATCTTGCGGCCTCCGGTGAGGTCACACCCCATGTCATTGCGCCGGTCCCTTACTTTCCATTGACGGCATCCATTTTTGGCCGTTACGCAGCTATGGCGCGTGCCCCGAAAATGGAAAGGCGGCATGGCTTATCTATTGAGCATCCGCGCTTTCCTTTGATTCCAAAGGTCGGCATGAATATGGCCGCTACCCTCCTATATTATGGTGTGCGTGACAGTGTGCGCCGCGCTGTGAAAGAGAAGAAGATACAACTCATTGATGCGCACTATTTTTATCCAGATGGTGTCGCGGCTGTACGCTTGGCGAAAGAGCTCGGCGTGCCTGTGGTGATCACGGGCCGTGGAAGCGATTTGAGCGAACTCACAGATTTTCCTATTCCACGTCAACAGATCATCAACGCTGCACTGTCAGCTAACGCTCTGATAACGGTGTGTCAGGCTTTAAAAGATAAGCTTTTGGACTTAGGGATCCCAGATGAGAAGGTGCATGTCTTTCGCAATGGTGTCGATCTCAATCTTTTTTATCCAGGCGATCGCGATGCCATTCGTACAGACCTTGGTGTAGAAAGACCGCTTTTTTTATCTGTAGGGCACCTGATTCCACGCAAAGGCCATGACCTGGTTATTCGTGCTTTGCAGAAGATCCCTGATGCGCATTTGATGATCGCAGGGGAAGGGCCTGAACGCGCAACACTCGAATCTTTGGTCCGGGACCTTCAGTTGCAAAACCGTGTTAGCTTTATGGGATCTGTTCCTCATGATCGTTTACGTGACTTTTACACCGCGGCTGATGCGCTTGTCCTCGCTTCTAGCCGGGAGGGCTGGGCGAATGTCCTCTTAGAGGCGATGGCGTGCGGCACACCCGTTGTGGCGACAGATGTATGGGGAACAAGTGAAGTGGTGCATCATTCCGTGGCCGGTCGATTGGTTAAAGAGCGCACACCAGACGCTCTTGCTCACGCGATGCATGATATGCTGCAATCTCTCCCAGCACGTCAAGAGACCCGTTCGTATGCAGAGCAATTTAGCTGGGATGAGACAACGCAGAACCAATTAACCTTGTTTTCTTCTTTGCTTGCGAATTGAATGACGTTAAACGTTTGTTTACATAGCCCCTTTAGCATTCAAAGTCTGAGATTTCTAAAGGACAAAATTGTAATGTTTATTGTTCCAAGAATGCGTACTCTTTCTTCCTCTGCCGATACATATTCCCTTGATGATCAGCACGATGGCAGGCTCTCATTGCGAGCGGCTGGCGCAATATGGATAACCTTATCTGGGATCGGCTGGGCGGCGATTTATCTTTTTGTGGAACGGCTTATCGCTTAGTGCGTCTTGTTGCACTACAGTACACTGTTTTGAGACGCATTATATCGCATTTGATTTAACGACTATCATTTGTGTGAGACTGACATGTGTTAACCATGTCAGAACAATGATCTGAATCTTAAAATCGTTTTGACAAACATTAAGTCTGCGTTCTGAGGAAAGACTGAAACATCAAAATCAGCCATAGGGCAGGACTATGATCCCGCTGTTTCGATTGATGTTCTTGCACTAAACGATTTAACGTTTCTGCGTCAAAAAACCCTGTATCCAGCAAGTGTGGGTCCGACACCGCTTTTTTTACATGAGTTGCTAAATCTTTTTGGAACCAATCTGCCAGCGGCATTGAAAACCCTTGCTTTGGACGATAGAGCGTATGGTGTGGAACATAGGGCTCTAAGGCGCGTTTCAGAATATGCTTCCCGGACGTGCCATGTAATTTGAGTGCCGCAGGGAGATTGATCGCCCATTCTGCAAGAACATGATCAAGAAGTGGCGCGCGCACTTCAAGAGAACTGGCCATGCTGGCGCGATCGACTTTGGTTAAGATTCCCCCAGCCAACCAAAGTTTGAAATCCGTATACTGAGCAGCCGCAAGCACATCATCCGTATTGGCGGCGCCCATATGGTCGCGGACAAGATCTGAGGCGTCGTATCCATCCAGGGTTGATGTGAAGGACTGGCTAAAGATTTGTTGGCGCAATGTGTCCGGTATCACGGATATGCTATGGAAAAAGGCGAGATCCTCTTCCAATGACAATTCGTGAAACGTTGTTTTTGCCCGGAACATACGCGGCGCCCAATCGAGTTTTGGGTAGAGGGCTGCTAAAGCGCCGAACAGGGGTTTGCGGATGCTGCGTGGCATCAAACTGCGGAGATGGGCTTCTTTTACATGCCAAAGATAACGGCGATACCCCGCAAAAAGTTCATCGCCGCCATCGCCAGAAAGGCAGACCGTCACATGCTGGCGCGCTTCGGCGCAGACGCGGTATGTTGGCAGGGCCGAACTGTCGCCGAACGGTTCATCATAAATTCCTGCAAGGTGATCCAAGATACTGAGATCATTCGGATCTAATGTGCGTTTCACATGATTGGTGCGATAGCGTGTTGCCAGCTCATCGGCATAGACGCTTTCATCATAGTCTTTGTGCTGAAAGGCGATGGAGAATGTGTTGATAGGCTCGGGATTGTCCGACGCCATCATGGCGACGACACCACTTGAATCCACACCGCCTGAGAGAAACGCGCCGAGCGGTACATCGGATATCATACGCATCTGTGTCGCCTCTTTGAGGCGCGCAATCAGATCGTCACATGCTTCCTGTTCGTCTTGATACACCGTTGGCGCAAAGGGGACATCCCAATAGGCTGCCAGTTGCGGTGCGGCGGTGCGGCTCAGTGTCAATGAATGGGCTGGCGGCAGTTTAAACACGCCTTGATAGATGGTCTTTGGATCGGGGATATAGCCATAGGCAAAATAATCATCCACTGCACGGGGATCGATTTTTTGTGATAATGCAGGATGGGTGCGGAGGGCTTTGAGCTCAGACCCGAAAATGATCTGCTTATTTGGTAACTCTGCATAGTAAAGTGGCTTCTTGCCAAGCCGGTCCCGGCAGAGAGTTAGCGTTTCGCTGCGCCGGTCCCAAAGGGCAAAGGCGAACATGCCGCGTAAGCGGTCAATGCATTTTGTCCCCCAAGCATGCCATCCATGAATAATCACTTCCGTGTCGCAATGGGTGCTGAACTGGTAGCCAAGCGCAATCAGTTCTTCGCGTAAAGCGGGGAAGTTATAGATTTCACCGTTAAAGACAATGGTGATGTCGCCATCTGCGTTGGACATCGGTTGGTGTCCGCCAGCAAGATCAATAATGGAAAGGCGGCGATGGCCGAGACCCAGACCAGCCTCGACATGGAGTCCCTCCCCATCTGGGCCGCGATGTTCCAGCGTATCATTCATCCGCTTGAGAAGACCCTGATCGATTGTCGATGGTCCTGATGGGTCAAATATGCCGACGAGACCGCACATGCCTTATTGTGATGCCTTCATGATTGGTGAGTCTTGCGCGACATCTTCCAGAAGGCGTGTATAGGGAAAGCCTGATGACAGAAATGCTCGCAGCCGGTCGCGGGCGTAACCGCGGTCATCTTGCGCATGGGTTGAGAAGCTAACGATTGCCGATCGTGTTTCCCCTTGCGTCAGTGTTTGCAGCACTTGTTGGGCGATGCCTGTCACTTTACTGTTTGTGAACGTGCCGCCAATCCAATAGCTATGCCAGACAATACGTTCTGCTTGCGGCCCTTGCAGGATTGTTTCAATCACCGGCAAAGATTGATTGTCAATCAGGATGTTCATAGGTGTTTGCTTTTTGATGGTCCAGTATCCCGGCCGGTCGATCTGATGTTGGCTGCTGAGGAGTTCATGACCGTCATCTTGATACCAGAAATAGGCGATGGACATGATCACGTCATCACCATCTTTGATATAGCCCGTGGTCGTCTCATAGTCTGCATTCGGAGAGCCAAGTTGCCATGACAGAGGTGATGTGCGTTTCTGCCATCCTTGATGATTGTCTGGCCATGGCAGGGACAATGTCCCTTGTGGCGCACTGCCTTGCAAAGATGTCACATACGTCGAAACACTCAACATAAGAATAAGAGCTGCGGTCCCACTAATGATGCGCTTTCGTTGCAGGGTGTCACGTTTTGTGCTGATTGTAAGCTGCTGTACTGGGGCCTCTATTTGATCTGCAAAGCGGTAACCAATATATCCCATGATCAATAGGATGATGGCGAAGAATCCCCACCCATACACGATATGATCGTCCACAATGTCGATTTGTTTATCCGAATATTCTGCAAGCGCGATGATCAGAAAAATACGTACGGCGTTGGCGATAATGGCAATCACGATCATCAGACCAAGCGCAACCAGGCGTTTGGTCCACCCGCGATACATCAACATGCCGTATATGGGTGTGAGGGCGACGGCGCTCAGTAAAAAGTTCAATCCGGCGCACCCATCTGCCACAAAATAGCGCCCTGTCGGCGTTTCAAGTGTGTAATTCTCAAGATAGACTGGAATTTGCGCGATCTCTAAAAGCCATTCCGACTGTAATGCCGCCAGAGTGCGCAGCATTGGCAGCACAAATTCACCGCTTGGCACCAATAGCCATAAATAACAAAAGGCCAGCCAGTGACGCTTATAAATATCGGCGCCAAAGATTGTCAGCAAAAGACCCTGTAAGAGGCCAACAAGGGCAATATGCTCTCCTTCTAAAATATTGGCGGTGGCTGCGAGGGCCCAGAGGACAAGAAAGACAGCGAGAACGCCGAGTCCCCAAAAAGAGGGCTGCGGTATTTTTGCAAAGAAATCATGCCGTTCTTCCCACAACAAATATAGGGAGATCGGGATGATCAAAAAGCAATGATTATAGGTGGAGCGGTTGCTCCATAACCACACCGCGTCCCCGATGGGGTCGCGAAAGACGAACACAAAAAGCAGGAAGCTGACGCCGAAACTCAGCAGGGCAAATCCCCATGGGCTGTCCCACCGCACCACTGATGCGGCAGACCCGGATCGTTGAACGCTGGACTCTGGCGAGGGGTTCGTCAAGATGCCTCCAAAAATATGCATTTTCATCAATGCTTAAGGTATTTCGTTAACTAGTCCACTATTATTCTTAACATATACCTACTGCAGACCGCTGAGATCGCGGTGTACGGGGTTTATGCACAAGATCTGCGAATACACCGGCAATCCATGGTGCGAGATTTTAAAGTGAAGGTGTTGATCGAGAATGAATGATCTTCTTTTTTTATGTCAGCGCTTGCCTTATCCGCCCAATAAAGGCGAAAAAATCCGCGCCTACTATATGCTCAAGCGTTTGGCGCAGTCTTATCGTATCCATCTTGGATGTTTTGTCGATGATCCGGAAGATTGGCAGCATGCCGATGCTCTCAAGGATATATGTGTCGAGGTGAAAGCGCTGCCTCTCAACCGCAAACGTTCCAGTCTGAAGGCGGCTTTTCAATTACTTGGCCCAAAATCGATGACGGAGCTTATTTATAATCAAAAGCCGATGCATGACTGGGTGTCCAAGGTGATCAAAACTGTTCGCCCATCCTCAGTGGTCGTCTATTCCAGTGCGATGGCGCAATATGTCAGGCCGGAATCGGGGCTTTCCCATTACGTCCTCGATTTTGTCGATGTCGATTCAGATAAATGGACGCAATATGCAGAGACCAGTGCCTTGCCGATGCGTTGGATTTATCGGCGTGAAGCACGCACGCTCCTTGCCTTTGATCGCAAAGCCGCGCGGGATGCAAAAGCCTGCACCTTTGTTTCGGAACCGGAGACAGCGCTTTTCCGTACCCTGGCACCGGAAAGCGCAACGCGGGCACGAACGCTGCCCAATGGGGTGAATAGCAATGAGTTTGCGCCGGGGGATTTTGTAAACCCGTATCGGGATGGTGCGCCTGTGTTTGTGTTTACTGGGACCATGAATTATTGGCCGAATGTCGATGCGGTGCTGTGGTTTGCCGATGAGATTTTGCCAGAGCTGCAGAAAACCCAACCGACGGCGGAATTTTATATTGTCGGCGCGCATCCTGATCCAAAGGTGCAGGCTCTCGCGGCGCGGCAAGGCATCACAGTGACGGGCCGGGTTGCGGATGTGCGTCCCTATATTGCCCATGCGTCTGTGGTTGTTGCGCCAATGCGGATCGCCAGGGGGATTCAAAACAAAGTGCTTGAAGGCATGGCGATGGCGCGCCCTGTGGTGACAACGCCGCAAGGGATTGAGGGTCTTGAGGTGCATCACGGTGCAGAGGTGTTGGTGGCGTCATCAGCGGACGCGTTTGTCAAAGACGTGGAGAAGGTTTGCGGCACTGCGCTTGGCGAAACGATGGGGCAGGCTGCCCGGCAACGCATTCTGGAGGCCTATTCCTGGGAGCAGGTTCTCGCGCCACTGGACGGGATGCTGCGGCTTTAACCAAGGTTGCGGATTAAAAAAGGTCCGATGGTGTTGGCCACTGGCACTGGCAGGCGCTTCCACATGTTAATAAACATCTGATATTTCGGATTCGTCGGATTTAAGTTAGGCAACTCTTGCCCGTCTTTTAAATAGAACGACTGCACCATTGGGCGCGGTGTAAAGCCCCAATTCTTTTTGAAACTGTATGGGCCGGTGCCTGCCTTGCTGCGGCCAAAATCAAAAATACGACATCCGCGATCATGGCCATGCCGCATCAGTTTCCAGTACATCAGATCATTGCTGCCAAGTTTGCGGGCGTCAAATGTGCTTCCCGTGTAATAGGGCAGGACTTTGTCCTTATGATAAAATGACAGAACCGAGCTGACAGCTTGTCCATGATGGCGCACAGTGAGGATATCCACATCTTGTCCAAAAGCATGGAGCAGGTTTTGGATGTAGGATTTGGCGAACACGGGCGTTCCAAGATTGCGAACGCTAAATGCGTAAAGGTCATAAAAATCATCGCACGTGTCATCAATGGTGATGTCTAACGCATCATTTTTCAATGCTTTGCGAACCACGGCGCGTTGTTTGCGCGGGATTTGTTTAAGGTCTTCCTCCGCGTCTTCCAAGATGGGGCGTTCAAAATTAGCGTATAAGTCTTCTTTATGATGCCAGTGTGGGCGTTGCGATGGATAGTCACGAATCTCAAGATAATCGACGTTCAAGGAGTCAGACATTGTTTCCGCTTGGGCGAGCAGCACTTCCTCAATGTCTTTGCTGGCGGCGACGGGTCCGCCGCTGACACAAAAGGGATTGGAAATCAGGGCATTGCTGAATAAACGGCTATTGATGTGGGTCAGAGGGAGCACGCCCATGATGGCGCCATTATCTGCGGCGCACAGGAAATGCGTTCGATGCCCGAAGCTCTTTTCCAGCACTTCCTGCCATGCGCTCCGGTGAAAAAAAGATGCGCCATCGGCAGACGCCACAAAGGCGTCCCAGGCCTTTTTGTTTTCGGATGTCAGCTCAGTTATGCGCATGGCTTCACGTGATGCTGTCGTGTTGTGGAAGGAATGTTTCATCCACGCGCCCCCATTCAAACTCACGTAACAGACGGTCCAAGCGCTGCTCCATTCGCGCAAGATTTGTATAGTGCCGTAGGCGTGATTTAAAACCGACACCCTCGGGCCGTGGTTGGTCCGGGTCGATCTCCCAAGGATGGAAATAGAACATAAACGGCCAGCCATCCTTGCCGTTGACCGATTTCACGGCGTACCGGAAGTACATATAGGGCAAAAGGCGAAAATACCCACCACCGCCGCAAGGGATGTTGTGGCCAAACACATCCAGGGTGGTGATGGGTATTTCTTCCAGGCTTTTTTGTCCTGTTGGGTAAAACGGAAAACGCGGCGCATGCGGCATACCATAATGATCATGGTGCACCGGATTGATACTTGAGGAGTACGTATAACCTTCTTCGCCAAGAATATCATAGGTCCACAGATTCGTATCTCCGATGGAAAAAGTTGCGGCACGGAAACCTTTGACTGCCGTGCCGCCGGTATCCTCCAACAAGTCTTTTGATCGTTTGATGTCGTTGCGAAACTCATCCGGCGATTGGCGGTCTGCGCGCTGATGGACCATACCATGACTGGCGAGCTCATGCCCCTGATCGGTGATCTTGCGCATTAAGGCTGGGAACCGTTCCGCAACCCAACCGAGGGTAAAGAAGGTGGCTTTCGTGTCATGTTTCGCAAAGAGATCCAGGATGCGTTCTGTATTCTCTTGGACGCGTATATCACATGAATCCCACGTGGATCTGTCGTAGTAGGATTCCAGCGCCTGGACCTGAAAATAGTCTTCCACATCGACAGTCATCGCATTCACGATGGGCTGTCCACGTTGTATGGGCATGATGTCTTTCGGAATGAAGCTTGGCGGTTTCATTACGATTGCTTTCGCGTTATTGATTAACGGGGCCCTTGGCCTCAGCGTGAATGCGCATGTTGCACCCGAGATTTATTGCTCGGATTGTCCGGACGCCCTTTTAAATACTCTTCCAGTATTAATAACAGCAAACGTTTAAACATTTTATTATGGGGTTTATTACTGTCGTGATCGGCGGCTGCTTTTTGAAGGGCGGCGGTTGCAGTCGCGGCCCCTATGTTCGCTTGGACCTCGGTTTCAGCCTTAATTTCCGGGTTTTCTGCCTGTGCTTGCCCTAAAGCAGCCAGGGTTTCGATAGGCGCGGATTCGATAATATCAAAGACCTCTTGCCAACCTTCGGGGGTCAATTCTTTCTCAGTATTCGGGGTCATCAATTGCGAGGCGATATTGCTGAGAGCCGCTGTGGCGGCATCTGACAGATTAGC
>JANQLI010000222.1 GCA_028280675.1 Alphaproteobacteria bacterium | reverse complement strand
ATGAAGAGCGCAAAGACGTCGCATCGCACCTATCAAAAAGGCCTGTGGGCGGAATATGTGTGCGCGTGGGTTTTGCGTCTCAAAGGCTATCGCATTCTCGCCCGGCGCTACAAAACGCCAAGAGGCGAGGTGGACCTGATCGCCAAACGCGCCCATCATTTGGCCTTTGTGGAGGTGAAATACCGCCCCGATGAAGAGGCCGGTTTAGTGGCGCTGACACCCCGGCAAGCGGCGCGGATTAAAGATGCCGCGCAGATCTTTGTCAGCCAGCACCCATCCTATGCGGCATGCGATCAGCGATTAGACTTGATGATCGTGCGGCCTTTTCGTTGGCCGGTGCATCTTGTGAATCTCAGCTAACGGTTTGTTAACCCTCCTTAAGCCAGATTAACGCAGGTTAATTTTTCCACGCTTAATGATTCGGTGAACAACATGTCCAAATTTGATCACTTTCGTTTTCTGGCCCGCCGCATGCTGATGCTGGGGGCGTTTCTCACTCTCGGTGGCGCGCTGTCAGGGTGTGTCGGGGCCGCTCTTGTGGCGGGCGGCACCACAGGTTACATGGTCGCGCAAGAGCGCACGGTTGGCGATGGCATTGATGATATTTCCATGGACCTGCAAATCCAGGACCGCATGCGGCAACAAGACGGCGCTGATCTCGGTCGTGTCAATGTCAGCGTCAATGAAGGCCGCGTCTTGCTGACCGGGCTGGTGCATACGCCGGAGGATCGTGTGGCTGCCGCGCGGGCCACCTGGTCGCATCCGCGCGGCAAAGAAGTGATCAACGAAATTGAAATCAGTTCCCTTTCCGAATGGAAACGTGTTCCGAAAGATACCTGGATCAGCAATCAAATCCGCGCCAAGGTCATTTTCGATGGCGAAGTGGCGGGCCGCAATTACGATATCGAAGTTGTGGACGGCACAGTCTATTTGCTGGGCGTCGCCGAAAACCAGTATGAGCTCGAACGGGCTGTGGATCATGCGCGCAATGTTCGCGGCGTGAAGAAAGTGGTCAGCCATGTGCATCTTAAAGATGGCCGCGAGAGACAAGAACTCGTGCTCGGACAGCGCTAATAGCATTCAGTTCACAAGTAAGTATAAAGGCTCTCTCAGGTGGTCTGAGAGGGCCTTTGTGTTTGCCGAATCTCTTCTCGCCAAAGCGCTGACGACACGCTAAAACAGGCGGGTTTGTTACTGCGAAAGAAAGCCCGCTTATGTCTCTCCGCGTTGCCATTCAAATGGACCCCATTGCCGCGATCGATATTGATGCGGACAGCACGTTTGCTTTGGCTTTAGAGGCGCAAAAGCGCGGCCATGCCTTGCTCTATTATGTGCCGCAGCATCTCTCGATGTATGACAGCGTGGTGCGGGCCAAAGCGCAAAGCCTGACCGTGCGCCGGGAAAAGGGCAATCATTATGACGTAGGCGATGCAGGGATGGTCACCCTTGCGGATATGGATGTGGTGTTGATGCGGCAAGACCCGCCTTTTGATATGAGCTACATCACCGCGACGCATTTGCTTGAACGCATTCATCCGAAAACGTTGGTGGTGAATGACCCAATGCATGTGCGTAATGCGCCGGAGAAAATTTTTGTCACTGAGTTTGAGGGCGTCATGCCGCCGACATTGATCTCAAGCGATGAAGACGACATCAAAGCCTTTCGCGCAGACCATAAAGACATTATCGTCAAACCGTTATACGGCAATGGCGGGGCGGGCGTATTTCGTCTGCAGCCAGACGATCAAAATCTCAATGCCTTGCTTGAACTGTTTGCTGAACTTTATCGCGAGCCGGTGATCGCGCAAAAATATTTGCCCGATGTGCGCAAAGGCGACAAACGCATCATCCTTGTTGATGGTAAACCGGTGGGGGCAATAAACCGTGTGCCGGCGGAAGGGGAAACCCGCTCCAACATGCATGTCGGCGGCAAGCCGATGAAGTCAGATCTTACGCCGCGCGAACAAGAGATTTGCGAAATCATCGGCCCCTCTTTGCGCGAGCGCGGCCTCATCTTTGTGGGCATTGATGTGATCGGGCATTACCTCACCGAAATCAACGTCACCTCGCCGACCGGCATTCAAGAGATCGAACGCTTTGACGGCACCAACATTGCCGCCCTTATCTGGGATGCGATTGAAGCCAAACGTTAACGCTTAAAGATTTTGCAACTCGCCACACGCAGCCATGCGTGGTGAGAGAAACGCGCTTCTTTTCCAATGAGGAAAAAGGAGACCCCTCATGCGCTATCTATTTGCTGTTCTCGCTCTCATCAGTCTTAGCCTCTCAACTGTGCCCGCTACAGCTCTGCCTGTAAGCGGCATCTCGTCAGAGGTGATCGCCCATTCCGGCCGGACCAATAAAGATGGCTGCCACCACGATAAAAAGAATGGCGGCTATCACTGCCACTAAAAAAGTTCCCATTTTGTTCTTGTGCTGCAACTATTAAGACGCTAATCTCCCGCCAAAGATGTAATTTTCGGGAGAGGCATCGTCGTGAGCAGCCAAGTGGCCCATGTCTATACGGTGGCGTTTGAAGGCATTCAGGCGCGCGAGGTCGATGTCCAAGTCCACATGACCGGCGGGGCGATGCCGTGCTTCAACATCGTCGGATTGGGCGATAAAGCGGTGTCTGAGGCCCGTGAACGGGTGCGCGCGGCACTGGGCGCCATTGATCTTGGCATGCCGCAAAAGCGCGTCACGGTGAATCTCGCTCCGGCCGACCTCCCTAAAGAAGGCTCCCATTACGATCTTCCCATTGCGCTCGGGCTGTTGGTGGTGATGGGCATTTTACCCGGCGATAGCCTCAGC
>JANQLI010000211.1 GCA_028280675.1 Alphaproteobacteria bacterium | reverse complement strand
TACCCCTGAAAACAGCATGATGATCCCGGAAGCCGTGCCGGAATCGCAACGCACAGCAATGATTTCCTTCATGTATGTGGAAACCGGGAAAGCCGATTGGGAGGCGCCGCCGACAGCCTTTTCCGAGGTGCAAGCGGACCGCAGCAAACCCGCGTCAGAACGCTTCCCAAGCTTTTGGAATCACATGATGTACAACACCGCGAATTTCCGGATGGTGAATGCGGAGGGCGATGAATATCCGTTTGAAGCCTATTTCCAACAGGATGGCACGATCAGCACGAATGTCGGCGCGGTGGGGATTTGGCAATTCGTTGTCCAGAACGAGAAAGACATGTTCTGTTACGCCATCCACCGGATTGAGTTTAAGACCGACGAATTTGTCGAATGCTTCCCCGTCGGCGCCATGGCCATCCCGCGTTTTGCCGAAGAGCTGTGGATCTCAAACCCGGCCGTCGGCGTAAAAATGCACGGCGGCATCTTACCAGGCCGCCCCGTAGAGCATGGCGGGCAGGAGGGGTAAGGACTCCCCTCGCTAACTCTTCCACATCTCTATCCCACGACGTCCCCGTGAAAACGGGGACCCAAGGAGATAGGGCAAAAGCAGTGTGTCATCCCGGACCGCGAACATTGAGTGAGCGTGATCCGGGATCTTTATGAAACACCTGCACACTCTCAATGAGATCCCGGCTCTGCGGCCTTCCGCCTACGCCAAAGCTCCGGCGGACAAGTCGGCCCTTGGCTAGGATAACAATGGCGGAACGCGCTGAGAGAGAAGGGATCATCGCACCCACGCCCCCCAAACTTATCCCCGCCCTCACTTGATCTAGGACAATGAAGGCAGGACGAAGAGTGTCCATAGTCACTTGCGAATGCATCGCAGAATCGCAGCAAGATCACATATTGAGGAAACATCCATGTCGTTTTTGAATATCAGTCGCAAATCCACCAATCCGGCCGAGCCTTTTGTGCGGCTGCATCCCAAGGATAATTTTTACCAATCCACGTCTTTTTTCCCAATGCCGTTCGCCATGATCACCACGGTGGATGAAAATGGCACCACCTCAATTGGGCCGCACTCGCTCACCTTTCCGTTCGATCTGATCGAAGAGCCGAGCATGATGCTGGTCAGCCGAGCAAGCTCTAACACATCCACGAACCTGCGCCGCGGCAGCAAAGCAGCGCTCTGTTTTGTCGAATGGCATAAGCCGTGGCTGCAAGAGATTGTCAATCTGGGCTATCCTGGGCAAACGCCGGAAGAGAAAATGGCCAAGACATGCTTTGAACTCGAAAAGTCGCCCTCGCCCGAATATCAAGACGATCCAGAATTCCCGCTGATTATGAAAGACGCGTTTCAGGTTTATGAGTGCGAGATCAATGGCGAGTTTGAATGGAAACCCCACCGGGAGACCGACGAAGACTCTCGCGAGAACTTTTGGAATCTCAGTGTGAAAAATATTTTGTTGCGCGAAAGCTTCGAGCGCAAACTTGTCGAGCAAAAAGAGTTTCCACATATCCCGATCTCGTTTGGCTTTCGCCATAACGAAAATGAGCGGCGGTTCTTTTTTGCCTCGCACAGCAAGCCCTTCCCAGTGCATATCCCGGTGAGCGATGCGAAAGCCGCACAAAGCATTTGGTATGACGCGAATAAGATGGACCCGGATGTGCGCTTCACGCAAGAATCCTGCGTGGCTCTTGCGGACATTCCCAAACCTTTCCGTAAATTGGCGCTCAAAGGCATTATCAAGGCCGCCAAGGAAGAAGGCGTGACCATGGTGGATGAAGATTTTGTCGCCAAAGTGAACGCGGAACGCAACCAGTAAGGTATGTGGGTCATTTGGTGAAAGACGATTAACCATGCAGATGATATCTCTGCGTGCAGAGTTCTTTTGACGCCACTATACGCAGTATATTTATATGTTTACGCCCATTTAACTTCAGAGGTGTAGGATCTGCCTATGCCGGGTTTTGAAAACATAGAACAGGACGAACTCCGCGTTTTTGTCGATCACTGGCACGAATCCCGCGGGGATGCTTTGCTGCCCTTGCGCGCAAATTTGCAGCCCTCGCGGATGCGTCAAGCGCTTCCCTATTTGATCCTCGTTGAAATTTTACCGCATCCCAATGTTTGTGTGCGGCTCGTTGGCTCCGAGATCGAACGGCGGATGGGTGGACACCTTAAACCTAAAGATATTGTCTCTGATCCCGGTGTGTATCCCACCACGCAATATTTTCAAAATATTCGCACCGTTGCCAAGCATCCATGCGGTTCATTCATTCGCAGTGTCGAACGGTACGCAGATGGCAACCTCACCGAAGCGGCAGGCCTTTCTCTGCCATATACGGATGAGGACGGCGCAACCTCATATGTTGTGACCGTGACGGTTCCGGTTGACGCACAAACGGCGCGCCTTGATCCGGGCAGCGGGCCTGTGGAAGCAGGATGGAAAGAGCAGGTCTATTTAGATATTGGCGCTGGCGCACCGCCCTCGATCGGGCCGCAAGAAACCCTCCCGACCGAATTCCCCTGGGGCACCGAACTCGCCAAGAGCGGGTCTGGGCTGTAAACCCATCACTCTCCCTAGTGAAATGGCACGCCGCATGAAAAGGCGTCAGCCAGCCGAAGCTGTGTCGTCCTCCTTCGTTCCGGTGGAACTTCGGCGGACAGCCTTCTCGCTATATTCGCTGCGCTCATCAAGCTGCGAAGGCTGGTGGCCCCTCCCGGACTCGAACCGGGACGACCCGAAGGTCCCGAGATTTTAAGTCTCGTATGTCTACCAATTCCATCAAGGGGCCATGTCTCAAGGCTGAGACACATATCAGATAGAAGACGCAATTGCTTAGCGGGATCATCCTGAAAGTGCAAGCATTTCTGCAGAAAATGGCGGAAAGGGTGGGTTTGCGCCGCATCGTTAACCATGCGCCAAAGCATGATTTGTCTCGCCCGTCGTGATCTGAGATAATGACAAGCGTAAGTGTTGCGTAGAGTGGAGAAGCGTGATGGGACGTTTGCTTTGGCCTTTGGCGAAGATATG
>JANQLI010000128.1 GCA_028280675.1 Alphaproteobacteria bacterium | reverse complement strand
AGGAGCGTTGATCCTGCGGGACAAGGGGGTGCACAACATCGAACCCGTCGCGTGTTGTCTCTATATCGGCCAGCGAGAGATCAACACCAAAGACATGACATTCTTTGGCGCTGAACACGCCGTGCATATGGCGGCCTTCGCCGCATCCCAGGTCAAGCACATAGCTTCCTTTCCTGAGATTGAGCAGGGAGATGTCAACGGTCAACATGATGGATCGAGTACTGGTAAAGTGTTTCGTAATTGCACGCCGCTTGACGCCATGTGAAATGACTGAGCATGCGTTCACGGCCTCTTGCACCGAGCGTGTTGCGCAGCAGGGGCTTTTGCAGGAGATCGTCGATCGCGTCTGTTAGAGCTGTGGCATTTGCTGGCTCTACAAGTCGCCCAGCATCGCCGACCACTTCCGGCAGCGCGCCTCCAGTTGTTGAGACCAACGGTACGCCGCACGCCATCGCCTCTGCAGCGGGAAAGCCAAACCCTTCATAGAGCGACGGGCAAACGGCAATGGTTGCTTTGGCATACGCTTTAACCAGAGCCTCATCGGTAATGTTCTGTAAAAAAGTGATATGGCCGTGCAGCCCGAGCTCATCGATTAAGGTGTCTGTTGCGCCCGCGCGTGCTTTACCAACAACGACCAAGCGCAAATCGGGATGGCGTTGACGTAGTTGAGAAAAAGCGATTAATAAGTAACGCAGCCCCTTTAAGGGCACATCGGCGCTTGCCGTTGTCATGAGGGTCTTGTCATCGCGGGTAATCGTCTCAAGCGGGCGAAAGACATCCGTATCCACCCCATTATAGATCACATGCATCTGATCTTCGGTCAGGCCAAAGTCCGACACCAAGTCGCGTTTGGTGTTTTGCGAGACGGTGATGATCGCAGGCAACAGGCGCGATACTTTTTTCTGCATATCAAGAAAGGAGTGCCAGCGCTTCATTAATGCGCGCATAAAAGAATTTTCTTCGGCGTCGAGCGCCAATTTCAGATCGCGTGTAATGGGGTGATGAATCGTGGCGATCACGGGCAGGCCCATGCGGGCGATTTGCAAAAGGCCCCATGCCAAAGATTGGTTGTCGTGAACAATATCGTAGCGATGTTTATGGTGGCGTAAGAATTTCGTCAGCCGCCGTCCAAATGTATAGGGTTCAGCAAATTTGCCTGTGTTATGGGCGAACCATTCATACATATCCGTGAAAGAGGTCAGGTTTTGGGATCGCAATGCCAGCAACCCGTTTCGCTTTGCATGGAGATCGAGAGATGGAAGTTTGATCAACCCCACTCGTGGATCGAGATGCGGGTAGGGCGGGCCGGAAATCACATCGACAGAATGACCCCGCTCCACCAATGCTTTGGAAAGATGTTTGATGTAAACACCCTGACCGCCGGAAAAAGGGGCCGACCGATAAGAGGGCAGAAGGATTCTTAAAGGCTGTGAGGGCGCATGCGCCTCATACGCAACGTCGCATGTTGGAAACACAGATGACTCTGCCTGGCAAAGGGTGTCAGACATTGTGTGCGATTGGCTCCTAGAGAGAGGGTTGATGTTGTGAGTATGGCCTTATTCGTGGCCACCCTGCAAGGAAGAGACAGCAATCAAGATCCACCCCGCCATGTATGAGAGACCGCCAAATGGAGCGAGCATGCCAATGGCGGGGCCAAGCACCCAAGATGTATAGAGCACGCCGCTGAAGAGGAAAATGCCTAAGACAAATCCAATGCCTGCGAGATGTGCGCCTTTGCGGCCTTGTCCGGCGAGGATGCTCACGCCGAGCAATGCAGCGGAGTGCACAAGATGAAACATATTCCCGAGGGCAAAATTCTCGTACTGCTCCGGAGTCATGTCTGGTTTGAGGTTATGGAACCCAAACGCCCCTAGGGCAACGGCGATAAATCCGCTCAAGCCTGCGATAATCAACCACATCTGCGTCATAGGTCTGTCCCCC
The DNA here is from genome assembly GCA_028280675.1 of Alphaproteobacteria bacterium. GTDB lineage: Bacteria > Pseudomonadota > Alphaproteobacteria > SMXP01 > SMXP01 > JANQLI01. Next base: position 8,308 of record JANQLI010000128.1, on the reverse strand, counting down.
TCCCTGTTTTCCGTTTCGTTGCTAACCAATCGCAATTTCTTGGTTCGGATCGGTTTTATGTCTGCGAAAGCGCGCATACCCCAGATCTTCAATAATCAGATATGTCGCTGGTACAAGGAATAGAACCAAGATACTCGCCGTGAGTATTCCAAATGCCAAGCTTGCGATCAAGGGCTTCAAGATCATGGCTTGCAGGCTCGTTTCAACCAAGATTGGCAGCATACCCATTAATGTTGTGAGTGACGTGAGTGTCATCGCGCGAAACCGCATCCTTGCGGCTTCCACAGCGGCGTCATGGATGCTGTACCCTTCGCGCCCTTTGATTTTGATAAAGGTCACCATCAGAATCGAGTTGTTGACAACAATCCCGCCCAAACTCACGAACCCGATAATAGACGGCATAGACAGATTCAGCCCGAGCAAGAGATGCCCCCATACGACGCCAATCAGCGCCGTGGGAATGATCATCATGACAATGAGAGGTTCAACATAGGACCGGAATTGAATGCTCAGGAGAATAAACACGCCGAAGAGACCCAGGCTGAAGCCACGCAGGATCGAACTGCCGGTTTCTGCGGCCTCAGCGGTTTGACCTTCCACTTGAAATTGAACTGTCGGATAGCGTTCCAGAAGCTCAGGGATAAAGCGATTGATCGTGTCATTGACAATCTCAGATGAATTGCCGATGGACTGATCAACACTGCCTTTGATGGTGACCGTGCGTAAGCCATTGACCCTCCGTATGCGTGCAAAACCACGGTTTTCTTCCAGGATGGCGACCGTGCCAAGTGGCACTTGCGCGCCGGTGGGTGTGGTGATGGTAAAATATTCCAAGTCATCAAACGAATTGCGGTCTTCGGGGCTGAGGCGCACATCAATCTCAAAGGATTCTGACCCGACCTGAATTTCTGAGGCTGTCGTGCCGTAAAAGGCGGCGCGTAATTGATTGGCGATCATGCGGGAATCCAGCCCCAGAGCCAGGGCCCCTTCGCGCAATCGTATTTCCATTTCCGGTTTGCCCGGACGCATATCGGACATCACATCCTCTGCGCCGGCATAAGAGGCGACCCAATTTTGCAGTTCCAGAGAGGCGGCTTGCAGCTCCGCTAGGTCGGTGCCGCTCAACTCCATATCAATGGCAAGGCCTTCAGGGCCAATTTCAAAATCGCCGAAACTGATATTCAGCACATCGGGAATATCCGCCATATTGCTGCGCCATTCATTGCGAAAGTCATCAAGTGTTACGGTGCGCTCTTCTGCCGATAAGAGATCAATTGACACAGTGGCCACATGCGGGCCGACTTCACTCGCCATCGTGTTTTGGTTGTAGCGAATCATAATGCCTTGAATCAGTTTTTGACCACCTGGTTGATGTGGTGTTTCCCGCACATCAATTGGCGTTGCCGCTTCAATGACTTGGTTCACAATATTTTCTGTGCGCTCTAAGGGGGTGCCTTGCGGCAGCAGAATGCGCGCAGCAACCGTATCGCCATCAAGGTCCGGAAAGGCTTCGAATTTCAGAATGCCCAACCCGAGTATGCTAAGGGAAAACACCAAGAAGGCCAGCACACTGCCAAGCGTCAAATAGCGCCATTGGATTGCACGTTCGACAAGCGGCATCATCACCTCATCGCGCTTTGCCTCGAACCAAGTGCGGAATGTGGGCCGCATATTTTGGCAGGCTTGCAAAAAGCTTAAGCATTGCGCGCGCCGTGCCTCAGGAAGCCATCCCAAGAGAGGCTGACCAAGCCATGCAACAAGCGTGCGGCCAATAGCGTTCAGTGCCCTTTGTAATTTTGAAACTTTATCGGCGTTACTGAGAGAGTGGTTGAGGTGACTTGGCAGGATGATGAAAGCTTCAATCAAACTCACCGAGACGGTCATCACAAGCACAATGGGCAGGGCTTTGAGAATGGCCCCAAGGTCGCCGGTGATAAACATGAGCGGACCAAAGATCATGATTGTCGTGGCAAAAGATGAGAAGACGCTCGGCATCACCTCACGGGCGCCATCCACCGCCGCATCAAGGGGCTTTTTCCCGCGGGCCCAATGCGCTGCAATATTTTCGGCGATCACAATGCCATCATCCATCAGCACACCGACGGCAATCAACAGTCCCACCATGGAGATGAGGTTGAGCGTCACGCCAAACAGCGTCATCAAAAACAGCGATCCGCCAAAAGAGACCGGCAATCCCATGGCCACCCAGAAAGAGTAACGGATGCCAAAAAAGATCCACAGCGTAATGAGCACCAGGATCAACCCAAAGCCGCCATTTTTCACCAGAAGATTTAAGCGATCACGTACCAGTGACGATTGATCTTGCGTCAGCTCAATAGAGGCGTTTTCAGGCGCACGTTCCTGTTCCGCATTGACAAAGGCGGTCACCGTATCAATCACGTTTAATGTATCATCCGCTTGGGTGCGGAAAATGGTGAGAAGGGCGGCTGGGTATCCGTTGAAGATAATTTTTTCTTCTTCGAGCTCGAATGTATCCTCAATCTTCGCAATGTCGCCTAAGCGTATCTCTGCACCGGTCAGAGAGCTGACGACAATGAGGTTTTCAAACTCACGTGTATTGCGGCGCTCATCATTAAACTTGATCAGGATGTCGGCGTCTGTTGTCTCGATTGTCCCAGACGGCATCTCAATGCTTTGCCGGGCAATGCGATTGGCAATATCTGCGGTGCTTAAGCCAAACTGGCGTAATGTGGTGGCGCCGATTTCGATTCGAATTTGCCGGTCTGCAAACCCGGCGATTTCGACTTGCGTGACGCCGGGCAGCGCTTGCATACGGGTTTTGATTTGCTCGGCGTAGACTTTCAAATCCGGTTGAGAAATCGGACCATAAATCGCAACGGATGTGACCGGAATGGTAATTCCGATGCGTTTCATGACGGGTTCTTCGATTTGTTCGGGGAAATCATCAATGGCTTCGATTTCCGTGCGGATGTCGTTGAAGAAACGATCCAAGTCGCTCTCTTGACGCATTTCATAAATGGTTTGTGAGAAACCTTCACGGGCGACGCAAGAGACCTTAATGGTGTCTGTGACGGTTTCGGCCGCCTCTTCCATTTTTTCACAGATGGCTTCTTCGACTTCCTGTGTGCTGGCGCCGGGATAGGCGATGCTGACCTCCACCTTCACGATGGGCATGTCGGGGAAGGATGCGCGCTGCAAACTGGGCAAGGCTGTTAAGCCAAGGCTCAAGAAGACCAACATGAGCAGGTTCGCTGCTGTCGGGTGTGAAGTCAGAAAACGGGTCATGATGCGGAGGCCTCACCCAGTGCGCGGGATTTCATCACTGCGCTCGCATCTTCATCCAATAACGGGTTCAACAGCATACCCGGAATGGCTGGTATGAGATCGGACACAACAACTTGCTCGCCTGGTTCGAGCCCGCCATTCAGGACGGCGATATTCCCTTGGATAAAGGCAATATCGGCATCGCGTATGTCAAGGCGGTTATCTTTGATCACATAGAGTCGCTTTTCATGAATAGCGGCCCGCGGCACGAGAAGAACATTTTTACGTGGCTTCCCGCGCAGCTCCACCTCGACATACATGTTTTTCGCAAGTGGGGGTTTGCGGGGGCCTGCGCTTATTGCATAGGGATCATCAACACCTACCACGACGCCAACCGTACGTGTTTGTGGGTCAACTTGATCGGTGAGCCGCAAAACCTTGGCGGGCCATTCCGCTGCGAAATTTCCTGTCTTCAGGTGAATGATCGCATGCAGGCCTGCATCCATGACCGCAGGCGTGGTGCCATCGCCTTGTGAAAAAAGAGCATCCATGGATATGCCATTGTCATTTTCAGCGGGAAGGATCTCAACAAACTTATCAAGCGGGATCTGGGCATCCACTTCGGCGCGGGCAAGGCTATCGGCGATAATCGCAACTTGTCCAACGGAGACCACCTGGGTTTCTTCAATATTGACAGCGGCGATCCGCGCATCGAATGGCAGCTTGAGGGAGGTGCGTTCCAAATCAATACGGGCTTGGTTTAATTGTGCATTTGCCAGCGCCAATTCCGCGTCCATGGCTTTGCGTTGCGTCGGCATCAGATTGAGCTGATTGCGCTGTGATTGCACACTTTGTGATTGGTTCAGAAGGGCGCGCTCTTCTTGGTCAACTGCGGCTTGGGAAATATTGCCGCGCTTGAAGAGTGATTTTTTCCGTTCCAAATCGTTTTGTTTCAGCTCAAGCGCCCGTTCTTCGATGGCAAGGGAGGCTTTGATATTGTCTTCTTTCGCATTCAGCTCCGCAAGGCGCGCTTCAGTGGCCGCAACATTCGCTTCCAGGCGTGTAATACTGAGGGTGTAATCTGTAGGATCAATACGGATCAACTCGGTGCCAGCCGGTAAAATTGATCCGACATGGAGATCAGGGTTGCGATACACCACTTCACCGGCCACCTGCATAATACCGTTCCATACTTTTTCAGGCTTGACGAAACCATAGCCGATAGCACGCGGGATCACGTCAGTGCGTTCGGCTGTTACGTAACGGACGGTGGTTTGGCTTTCTCGTGAGGCCACCTGTTGTGGCGGACTTGTTGCGACAGAGAGCAGTGTGATCACGATGATGACGATGGCGAGGGGGCCAACGAGGGCAAAAAGTCGTGGATGCTTGCGGATGTTTTTCATCAGAAGGGCCTGAAGTGTATCGATCATATGCCATGGCCTCCTGTTGCGGAAAGGGGCTGGGTAAAGAGGGACCGCAGAATATTCTGGATGATTTCATCAGATATCATGGTCTGCATATCCGGGGATAACGCGGTCACGTTCAAACGCCGCAGAAGGACCAAGCGGCCGAAGAGAAACACCATCATTTGCCCGGCAATAATATGTGTGCGGATGATAACGCGCTCGGATTCCGGGTCTTCACCAGTAATCGCGCCAATGAGTTTGGCGATGGATTTGTGAAGCCGTTTCGGCAGGCCTTCATAGAAGAGCGGGAAGAAATGTGAGGGCGTGGCGTGCTCGCGGACAAATAGCGTGAAGCGGGCTTCCATTTGCGGGTCCGCAAGAAGGGTCTGTGTGAGTTTGGCGATAAATTGCTCAGTGATCCGCTTCAACATGGATGGATCGCCTTCCGCAGCTTCGATACCCGCTTCAAGAGCATGCAGCGCCGGATCGAGCCCAGCGCGCACTTCTGCGATCATCAGTTCAAGCGTTGCGCGGTAGAGCCCTTCTTTGTCGCCGAAATGGTATTTGATGGCCGAGACATTCGCATTGGCTGCATCGCACAGGGCGCGGGTTGAGACCCCTTCAAAACCATGCTGGCCAAAGAGGCGGATAGACGCCGCAATGAGGCGCTTTTTCGTGCTGTCGTCAGTCCGGTTTTGCGGTGGGTTAAGGGGGGTATCCATGGTCTTGTGACACCTCGCATCATAAAACGCCCCTGTAGAATAAAACATATGATTGTTAATTTCAATCAAATGTTTTAATTTTTCAAAATAAGCAAATCATATGATTTTTACAGCCCGTTATTGACAACGTCACGCCTTTGACAAATAGTTCTGATAGCCGAAGTTAACAGGTTGTTAACCATTTACCTTCGGTCGAGGGCGTGGGGGTCTGACAGCCTGAAAAGGCGGTCAAATCAGGGGTTTGGAATGAGGCAGTTGTTCTTCTTTGTCATGCTGGGTGCCGGTCTGGCAGTCGCGGTTCATTTTTTCACACCACAATTACAACAAGCAGCGTTTCAGAACCAAAATGGGATGGTGCAGACTGTGGTGTCTGAAGCCTTCCATGAGGGGCAAAAGACCTATGGGCAATATTGCGCCCATTGTCATGAGTCACCCATTGAGCAAGGGTCAACGGCCCAGATGAGTCTCGCTTTTTATGATGCGGATTTGCCAACGCTTCAAAAAATTCTCACCCACGGTCGCGGCGATATGCCCGAATTTGACGGCATGTTTTCCGTCTCAGAAATTTCCAATTTGCACAATTATTTAAAGAACGCACGGCTGGTCACGCCACGCTAAGGCATCTTTTGATGTCAGGGATGTTCTCGCCTTAATGCGAGAACTGCATGCCGTCTGCTCAGATGACAGGCCGATTATGTGCGCCAATCCAATTCTCATCGGGCGGATTTTGCACATAGTAATAGATGCGTTTTGCATAAAGATCATAAAGCGATGGCACGGCGCCGCTGAGCTCGCGCGCTTGCTTGATCACGTTAAGCGCCTCTTCCCAGTTCTGCGCTTGAAAGGCGGTGAAGAAGGCAAGATGCGCCTCCTCAAGAGCGCGGAATTTCGGATTGGCTTTCATCACGGGATTGCCAATCAGGGCGAAGATCCGCTGTGCATGCGGTTTATCCGGATTCTCAACAAAATCGATTTCAAGCAATGCGAAGATATGATCGACCTTGCCGTAGGTCTCTTCGCTGACGATCACCGCCGGTCCATAGGTTTCCGAAGCCGCATAGAGTTGATGGGCATCGCGGACCGCTTCCCCGATGACGCTATATTCATCGTGCAGTTTCGAGCCCATGAGACCGGCAATACAATCGCCGGTGCTGATGCCGACACCCATTTCCACTTGGACAAAATCAATCCCCAGACCGCGGGCGCGGTCTTCAAGACGGCGGTTCAACCGGTCCAAACTCTCCAGCATACGCAAGGCGCACTCAATGGCGTGTTGGTGATGTTGTTTGTCCGTCAACGGCGCATTCCATGTCGCAATGAAACGATCTCCAATATAGCGATTGATGGTGCCCTGGGTTTGATGCACTTGCGTCGTCATTTCGGTGAGAAACTCGTTGATCAAATGCCCCAGCTCATCGGCGTGGCCGGCATAGCGTCTTTCGAGGGCGGGAAAACTCCGCAGTCCGCAGACCATTACCGTTGCTTGACGTTTTTCCGCATTGAAAAACGCTTCCGAGGCGGTGTTTTGGGCAATGGAGTTGACGGCGTTATTAGAAAGGTAGTGACCGAATGCTGTCCGCACATATTCACGTTGGGCGCTGGTGCGGATCATTGTGACGATGAGGGTAGTGAGCGTCACACTTATCAGTGCGAGGGCGGGTGAGCCCGCATCAAGAAGCAAAGCTTCTGTCGTAAAGGCATACCAACCACCATAAAACAATCCTGGAATGGCGAGAAGCGCAATTAAACCCGCCCATATCCCCGAGGCGTAATATGCAAGAGCAATGACAATTAAGGAGGCGCCAATGAGCGCGCCGATTTCCGCCCAGAGGGCCCAGACCGGCCGCGTGAGGAACTGATCATTCAGGATTTGATGTAAGGCTTCGGCTTGCAGCCATGTGGCGTTGGGAAGTTCTGAAGTGGCTGTTGCGATCAGCGGGGCATAACCCTGTCCGCGCGGGCCAATCAACACAAAGGCATCCTGCAGGGCATCTGCAGGAATGGCGTCATTCAAAAGATCAGCGGCAGAGTAATGCGTAATGTTTGGCTGTGGTGTGGGATAGAGATAAAGAGATCCGTCAGGTGTCAGGTCGATCACCTGTTCGCCGACTTTCACACCTGTGAGGATTGGCGTGTCGGCGTTTTTATCCATAAGCAATTCATAAAGCTCTGTGCCGTGACTCAAGCGGATCGCTTCAAGGAGGGCTGATGGATAAATGCGCTCCTTCATTTTTGATAGAAGCGGCAGGGCGCGCACCCGTCCATCCCCATCCATCGCTATATTGCGGCTGCCATTGCCTGCGCTTGGGGAAGACAGCGGGCGTATGGTTGTTGTCGCCCCATTGAAGAGTCGCAGGGCTAATGCACTGCTCGGCATCGCAATATCTGCTTTTACCCATGGCATTGCGTCGTTGAAATCCGAGGTGAGCTCATAACTGGTGACCACAGGGAGTGCGCGGAACGACTGCGCCAGCAACGCATCATGGTCGGGCAGTTCACTTAAAATGCTTAAGGCGGAATCTAATCCTTCGGTCGGAGTGGACCACCACGTTTCGAGGATTTGGTCAGGCGATGTCTGGTCGCGTGTCGCAAACACTTCATCCAAGACGACAACACGCGCCCCTGCGGATTGTAGCTTTTCGATCATTGTTGCATAGCGTGTGCGTGGCCAGGGCCATTGGGTGAGGGCGCTGCGGGCGCGGTCATCAATATCGATCACGGCAATAGGCGGTGTGGCTGATGTCGGCAGGCGTGGCGCAAAAGTCTGATAGGCGTCAAATGTGCGCTGCTGAGGGGTTTGGAACAGGTGAAAAGCCGGATTCCACATGGCATAGGTCAGCAGTGCCAGAATAATAAACGGGATGGGATAGGACCATCTTAAGGCCGGTTTATGTCGCCAATCCGCCAAAATACTCTCCCCATTTACCTCAATTC
>JANQLI010000125.1 GCA_028280675.1 Alphaproteobacteria bacterium | reverse complement strand
CGCGGCTCACTGCCGCGGGAGACAAAAGTCACAAAGGGGATGGTCGCTAATGGCCCGCATACTGCTCGCAGAAGATGATGATTCGATGCGTCGTTTTTTGGCGAAGGCTTTGGAAAAAGCCGGACACCGTGTCAAATCTTATGGCCAAGGCGATGAAGCCCTCAGCGAGCTTGATGAGGACCGTTTTGATCTCTTGCTCACGGATATTGTGATGCCGGTGATGGATGGCATTGAGTTGGCGCGGCGCGCCACCGCCCGCCACCCAGATTTGAAAATCATGTTTATCACGGGTTTTGCCGCTGTGGCTCTCAACCCCGATAATAATGCGCCAAAAGACGCTAAGATTCTCTCGAAACCGTTTCACTTGCGCGATTTGGTTGATGAGGTGGATCGTCTGCTTGCCGCATAATCCGCCAAGAATTGGCTAGACAGGCCCCCATCAACAGACTATATCGGGGCCCTTCAAGACCCCCGGTTGAGGGCGCGTAGCTCAGTGGGAGAGCACTACGTTGACATCGTAGGGGTCGGCAGTTCAATCCTGCCCGCGCCCACCATTCCATCCTTTTGATATACAAACAGAATATTACGCCCCTGTTTTGCTCTTCGAGATTCCAAAATGAGTCTTTTGGGTGCAAAAGTTCTCTATTTGTATATTCCTTTAGCTTCGTCATAACAGCTTCTGTCGCCTGCTTAGCCTCAGCTAAATGGTTCGGTTCGAAGTGTGTGTAGGTATGTGTTATGCTGACACGCTTATGACCCATCCAAATTTCACGTTGTTCAAGAGGCGCACCGCAGCCTGCAACCTCGGTCGCCATGAAGTGACGAAGGCTGTAACGAATGAGTTTTAGTAATTCTACACGAACTCGGTTTGTCTCAAAAGCGCTTCTCACGCTCTTGACCTTACGATCATGCTTTTCATTCCTTGTCGAAATTAGGAAGTCTGTCGTCCATTCGTCCAGCCAGGGGTCGAGTGTCTTAGGCAAACGGATAAGAGGGCGATACTTCTTTGTTTGGCGACAGTCATTGGGATTGAGACATATCACTTCACGTTCACGATCAATCTGAAACTGTATGAGATTGGTAACCGCCTCTGGTCGTGCCCACGTGTTTAATGCCACAATGACATAACAAAAGAGCTCTACTGTTTTATCTCATCGATATAACACCCTGATTCGTCGTAGCTAGGTAGCCGGAACTCCTTGTCTCCCAGGTTCCGCAACATTCAAAACTTTAGCAATATGAGGTTTTGTGCAATAAATGTGAACGCCATGCGTTAAGCGTGGAACATTTTCCAGCTCTTTATCGTGCGAGTCACGCAGGACCATGTTCAGCGCCGCTACATTGGCGCTGAGATAACGGTTAATTGTTCCAACGCTTAGATTCTTGTTGTTCACAGGACTTTTTCTGATTGCATTTATGGCCGAAGAAGTTTTGGAGATCCGGGAGAGGTGGGCAATCACATTCATCGCGATATCGTCTTTGTTGATCGCTGCTAGTTTGTTTTGGTCGGAACTTTCTAAGAGAAGTTAAGGGCAGTTTCTCTAACCACATAGTGCTTTGATGGTTAAAAGTGTATGAATAAAATGAATTATTGCAAGCGCTTGCAATAATTGCTATCTAAGTTGAGCAAAAGAATTTGGCTGATGCTAATAGAAGAAAATCTCATATAAGCCATTGTTTTATATGGTTTAATAATGGAAAGCACTCGATATGTCTGTGCTTTCCTCAAATGGTATAAGAATTAGGGGGAAATATGAAAGCGCTAACAAAATCACTCTTTGCGGGCACGGCAATCGCTGTATGCATGACGAGTATAGGTATTGATGGCGCATACGCCGCGATTGATGAACTTGTTGTCTTTACACGGAAGCGGGATGAAAATTTGCAGGACTTGCCGTTAAGTGTCTCCGTATTCACGTCTGAAAACATTGAAAAACTTGGCATTGATGACATTCAAGATGTCGCGAAGTACACCGCGAGCATTATTTTCGATGAAGGCTTTGGTCCGTCGGACCAGCGGTTTGTGATCCGCGGTTTATCACCAACGCGGGGTCGTCCCAACTCCGCTGTTCTTGTTGATGGCATCGACTTCACGACAGAAGCGGTATCCACTGCTGGCGGGTCGATAATGTTTGACCAACGACTTCTCGACGTAGAAAACATTGAGATCGTAAAGGGCCCACAAAGTGCTCTTTATGGCCGCGCAGCGTTTGCTGGGGCAGTACAATATGTCACCAAGGGACCAAGCGATGAATTTGAAGGGCGTGTGGCCGTTGATATTGGTGATGAAGGACGGTATTCCGTGAATGGTGGCGTGAGTGGACCTGTCAGCGACACCCTTGGTTTGCGTGTGAACGGCCTCTATTGGACCGATGATGGTTTTTACAATGACACGGTGACCGGGTCTGATCTTGGTGGCGGTGAAGGGATCGGCATTAGCGCTGCTGCGCATTGGGAGGCGAGCGAAGATATTACGATTAGGGCACGTCTATCCTATGCGGATGATGAGTTTGACCCTCAAGCCACCATCTTCGACAGAGCCAACACCGTGCTTATACCCCCAGCGAGCGCACTGGCTCTTCCCAATATCACTCCCTTAACAACAGCGTCATTATTTACCGGGCAAGCCGGCAACCTCGGAAGTCGTCGTCCTGCTCTGACGCCAAATCCACGCACGGGTACAGGGTATCCGGGTGCAGAACGCCAAGTGTTCAGTGCATCGTTGATCGCAGAGTGGGATATTGGGTTTGGCACCCTGTCGTCGCTCACCGGGTATACGGACGGCGACACCGCGCAAGCCATTGATGGTGACCAGGATGTTGTGCTTGACGCGAGCGGCACTATGGACATTGCGCGCGGCGGCGCTGAGCTTATTTTTGACACAGACACGGAAATTTTCAGTCAGGAGCTTCGTTTCGCATCACAGCTGGAAGGCCCTGTTCAGTTTACGGTTGGCGGCCTCTATTGGACCGAGGAGGTCAATCAAATTGAAACCAGCGTTGTGACACTGGGTTTCGGCCAAGCCCCGGGCTTTAACAACGCAATCGTTCCGGTGACCGTCATCAATCCAGCCCTCGTTGGCCGCGAAACCGATCATTGGTCCATTTATGGATTAGTCGAATGGGAAATCAATGACCAGTGGCGCGCATCCTTTGAAGCCCGGTATGGCCATGAAGAACTGGATGTCCAGGCCCCGTCTTGCGGGTATACCGGAGCCACCGCTGTATTTTGCGCGTTTGCAGCGCCGTCCATCGCGCTAGATGTACCGCCCTCTGATGGTATCTATGAACAGCCACCAACCATTCAAGTGATGGATGACACCAGCGACAATTATATTGCGCCGAAAGTCACACTTGAGTGGAGCCCACGGGACAATGCCTTAATTTACGCCTCTGTTGCGCAGGGTATCAAACCAGCGGGCATTACCACCATTGGCGGCGGTGGCTTCCTTGACGCTAATCGCGATTTGACATTCGAAGAAGCGAAGTTTGATCAAGAAAAACTTCTCACGTATGAGCTCGGCGCCAAGACGCAATGGCTGGATGGCACATTGCAAGTCAATGGCGCGGTGTTCTTCCAAGATTATGAAGACCGTCAGGTGCCGGTCCGCCGGAATGTGGGCATCTACCCTGTGCCGTTTGTTGAAAATGCAGGTGGCGCAGAAGTGTTTGGGATTGAGCTCGACACCTTATGGGCGCCAACGGACAATCTTTCGTTGCAGCTCTCCTATGCGTATCTGGATGGCGAATATGATGAGTTTACATACCTCACAGATTCTGTCAGCAATATAGCCCGCGCCGGCAATTGTACGCTAACCACAACACCAGATGGCACCTTCTGTCTTGTCGATCTCTCAGGAAAAACCATGGAAGATATTCCTGACCACGCTGTCACAGCTAGTGTGACCTATCGCGATCAGTTCCCGAACATGGATCTTGGGTGGTTCGTTGAAGGCAACGTGCAATATCAAGACGATCGATTTGCCGACGAGTTCAATGACCGCGGTGTTGACTCGTTCTCTGTCGTCGATCTGCGTTTCGGTCTGGAAGCCGAGCAATGGGATGTGATCTTCTATGTCAATAATGTGTTTGATGACGATACGATCCAGAACTGGACCTCTGGAGGCGGCGGCATCGTGGAAACAGCGGAGTCCTTGTCATTCTTTCCATCGTCAGGATTTGGCTTCGCGCCTGATCCACGCCACATTGGCATTCGTGCATCATACGAGTTTTAGTGGATCACGTGATTGACCTATAGAATATTGCCATTTTACGTACTTAATCTCGGAGTAAAAAGTCCGAGCTGGCATAATTAACCAATAGAGAGCGAAAGTTTATGACTTCAATGCAAAGCCAGAATGAGCGAATCCGTCATGCGATTGGTAGTCAACCGGTCTTTTTTGAGGACCCCGTGCATGATGTTCTAGTTGGAATGATAGTAGCTTTAGTTGGAGAGGTTAGTGTTTTGAGGGATCGAATAGATGCGCACGAACGCCTGGCGGAAGAATCAAACGTTTTTAGCAAAGGTACGGTTGATTCTTACGTGCCAAATGATTCCATTCGCGAAGAACGACATGAACTAAGAACAGGT
>JANQLI010000113.1 GCA_028280675.1 Alphaproteobacteria bacterium | reverse complement strand
GTCAAAAACATGGAAGGTGCCGCCGGGGCGTAAGACGCGCAGCGCTTCGGCAACAACTTTGCGGGCAATCGGGACGGGCAGTTCATGGAAAAGAAGGTGTGCGGTGACAAGATCGAAACTCTCATCCGCAAAGGCCAGCTCTTCAGCTGGCATATGTTGATAGGTAATATCGAGCCCCGCATCGGATGCACGCTTATGCGCATAACGCAATAGGGGCGCGGAAATATCTGCGCCGATCACGTCGGCATCAGGGAACCGCTCTTTCAGGCACATGGTCATTGCGCCTGTGCCGCAGCCGATATCAAGGACGCGCTTCACTTTGCCATCGCCAGGGGTGACGGCAATATTGCAGAACATGCGATGGGCGAAATCATTGGCGCCTGCGCCGCCAAGAAACACATTCATCCCGGCATCATATAAATAACCGGTCAGTTCGTCATCCGTGTACCCGCCAGGCTGAATATGAATCTCTGAACGGGCATAGTCGGGAACGTTATAGGACTCATCCACAGTGAGTTGCCCGGGACCTTGATGATCAGCATGTTGTAACGCGTCTTTAAGTTTATCGGCGCGGCGGTTAAACGAGGTTTGAATGCGGTCCCAAAAACTTTCCTGATAGGTTCGTTTCACACGGAAAAAATTGCGGACTGTGTTGTCTTTTAAGAGGCGTTCTGATGCTGCTTCTAGGCTTGGATCACTGGGGTCCGTGGCATAGTTTTCTTTTTCTAGGAGCTGCAGGCTGTACTCGCCGATAGGGCCTTGTTGCGCGTGATGGAGCAAATTCCGCGCATCGGAAATAAAGTCGAGATAGGCTTCGTCTTGCCGGTTCGAGACCGCTGGGTAATGACCGGCTATTTTCCCGCGATCATAGGCAGGGATTTTTGTGCTCATTCTTCGCTCCATGGTGAATGATGACGTCAAGAGAGTGTACCGGATTACGGCAAGATTCCGAGAGATTTCTACGTTTATATCACCCTGTGCACAGTGCTGGAGGGAAAATTTAGGATTTCAGCCGCGCCATCGCAATCGCTTCACGCAAGTGTGCCTTCTCTTTAAGAGCGCGCAAACATACGGCGGCGACATCAGCGCGGGAGACTTTCCACATCACTTTCTTTGCCCGGTCATGCGGCCCAATCCATGTGAGAACGTCCGTATGTATATCAGGTTCATCAGTGAGTTGTGGCGGGCGAATAATGGTCCAATCCAAGTGGCTTTTCATAATATGCCGCTCCTGCCAATCCTTGTCGAGCAGGACATATTTGAGAAAGCGTTTCTGAATGAAACGCGCCACCAAATTGCCATCGCCTTTGCTATCTCCGGCACCGAGAGACGAGACAATGATAAAGCGTTTGGGACCGTGTTTTTCCATCGCCTCAATGATATTGCGCGTGCCGTCGGCAATCGGCGTGATGGGCTCTTTGATATAAACCCCTAATGATGAGATGACTGCGGCAAAGTCTGCCGATGACAAGGCGCGATCAACGGCTACTGAATCTTGAATATTCCCTTGAATAACCTGTAACCGTTCATGCTCAAGAGTCAGTTTTGCAGGGTCGCGGACGAATGCGGTCACGTGAAGGCCTTGGTCAATCGCCTGGGACATAATGGGGAGACCGGTTTTCCCCGCTGCTCCAAAAACCAGGATATGTTGATTGGTCACGATCGCCTCTCTTCTGTATCGCCTGCTTATTGGCGGCATCATAGAAGTGATTATGTGAGAAGCGCAAGTTCAGGTTGATTTAAGGCGATGTGTGAATCTTCCTCCCTTTGGTTGCGTGGGTGGGAAGTCATTCTCAATGGCTGTGTGGACGGTCTATACTGAGCCCATCACAAATAATGAAAATAACGATTTAGGGAGCGATCCATGTCTGATGAGCACAATACCCGCCGGGAAGTTTTAACTGCGGGTGCTGCAGGAACCGCCTTTGCGGCTTTTGCGGCCGCCGCTTATGTACAGGACGCGCAGAAAGGCGCAAAACCCTATGCGGGTGCTGGGATGGCAAGCTCATTGCAGACTGTTCCGCAAGCCCCCTTCGATGGGATGCGCGATTGGATTGCGGCTCTTGAGGCGCATGGATTGCTGATGCGCTTTGACCGTATTGATCAGGACGCGTATCAAATCCCTGCGTTATTCTTTAAAGCCACTGATATGTATTCCATGTATGGTGCGCCATGTATGATGTTTGATGAGGTGAAGATTGATGGAGAATGGATCAAAGGTCCTGTCATTATCAATCATCAAGGGCATTGGAACACGGACGCCATCATTTGGAATTTGCCTGTGATCTCCGGTGATCATTATGGCACTTATCGCGGTGCACTCGATTATATGAAAAATGTGCTCGCGGAGAATGATGGCAATGTTCCGGAACTCCCTCCCGTTGAAGTGTCCCGTGATCAAGCGCCGGTAAAAGAAGTGGTGCGGAATGGTGATGAGATCGACATCACCAAATATGCTTTCGTCAAAACCAATCCGGCTGATGGTGGACGCTATGTGAATACCGGATCTCATTTTATGGAGGACCCGGAGCTTGGCGTGAATTTTGGCACCTATCGTTGTCAAATCAAGGGTCCGCGCAAACTTGGCATCAACCCGGAACCCAATCAAACCGGATATAAATTCATTATGGCGGCGCGTGAACGCGGCGAAACCGAAATGAAATATTCCATCGTGCTCGGGCAAGATCCCGTGATCTGGATGCTGAGCGGCACCCGCTTGGCGCCACGCGGCTTTGCGGCCAAGCCGCGCCCTGCCGATGAGATCGCTATGGCGGGAGGGCTGCGCGGAAAACCTATAGATATGGTGAAATCGGAAAACACCGACATTATGATTCCTGCCCACGCCGAAATGGTGATCGAAGGCACACTGAATTTGCGCGAAGAGTCGATGGAGCCGGAAGGGCCATTCGGTGAAATGTTCGGCTATCTTGGTCCGGAAAAACCCAAGAACTTTGTCATGACCATTGACACCATCACCCATCGCAAAGATCCATGGATCCTCAACGCCATGACAGGGATGCAACGTGGTATGGTGACCGCCCCTATGGATGCGGCCTACAGTATTCGCTTGAAAGAAATGATTCCGCAATTTGTGGAATACACCAATCCACAAGACACGATGGGCATTGTGGTGCTGAGTATCGACAAAACGGGCCCAGGACAGGGTTTGGCGGCGGGCAAGATGATTGCCCAGCGCAATCCCATTGCGAAGGTTGTTATTGTCGTTGATAAAGACATCAATATTTTTGATCGCACCGATGTGATGTTTGCTGTCGGCTCGCGCTGGCAGCCCCATCCCGCTTCCGAAGTCATTGAAAAGACCTTCGGCCTGATGACGGACCCGAGCCAGGTGGAGTATGCCAAAACCAGTAAGATCGTGATTGATGCCACCAAGCAAGTCCCAGGAGAGGGCGGCAAAGAGGTGTTCCCAAAAACCAATCGTGAGTTGATGATCGAAGGCGCGCCTGATGCTTTTGCGCAAGTGCAAGAGCTGTTTGGCGACGCCTTATCGAAATGGAAGCGCGCCTAGCATTATTTGAGCCAGGTTTCCGTGTTGGGGCCGCAAAGCTTTCGTGCTACATAGACAGAAAACATCGAC
>JANQLI010000161.1 GCA_028280675.1 Alphaproteobacteria bacterium | reverse complement strand
CCTTTTCAGATGAAAGAGTATTACGTCTATATTATGGCGAGCAAAAAGAACGGAACGTTATATATCGGCGTTACGAATGATCTTACTCGTAGAGTTTATGAGCATAAGAACAATTTAGTAAAAGGATTCACAAGTAAGTACAGCGTCCATACCCTTGTTTATGCAGAAGCGTGCAACGATGTACGAGATGCGATTCAGCGCGAAAAACGTCTTAAAGAGTGGCAGCGTCAGTGGAAGATTGATCTGATAGAGTCGATCAATCCGAACTGGGATGATTTGTATGATAAGATAAATGGGTGAGAAAAGGCTCAACAATCTGGCACTGTCATAACGCGGTTTAACCGCGGTATCCATTCCGAATGTGGGATAACAAGCGGAGTGAGTGTTTTGTGATATGTTATGGATCCCGCGATCAAGTCGCGGGATGACAAATCATTCATGATTGATTGTGTGTCCTTACGTTCTCCCCCTGCCTTACCACTTTTCCCTTGTTTTAAGCCGGATTGTGTGGAAAAGGGGGTTCCGGTATCATATGGGCGCAGAGCCACCACTTTGGGCCGTTTGCGTATTGAGTCGCGTCGTGAGGGGTAGACCGCTGGCACTTTCCGAAGAACAGAAGAAAAAGCTTGTCACGCTGGGGATTCCGGCGCTGATGCTGCTGGCTTTTGTGTTGGTCTTCGTCTTTGGCCGCACGGTTTTGGGAATTGAGACTCAAGATGATGTCCAGGTGATGATCGAATCCGTGCGCGGCAGTCTGTGGGCCCCAGTGGCGGTATTCGCCATTTTCACGGTGGTCGGCCTCACCGGGTTTCCGCAATTCATGCTGATGGCGGCGGCCGTGGTCATTTTTGGCGCCACCTGGGGCTTTATTTATTCTTGGCTGGCGACCGCCTTTAGCGCCTATGTCGGCTATGTGGTCGGGCACTATATGGGCAATAAAGTGATCCGCAAATATGCCGGGGAACGCATCAATCGGATCAGCCAAGTGTTAGGGGATAATGGCCTGATGGCCAGTATTGTGGTGCGGGTGGTGCCGACCGCCCCCTTTGCCGTGGTCAATTTGGTGGCTGGCGCATCGCATATCCGCTTTAGCCATTACTTCTTTGGCACGCTGATTGGCGTGATTCCGAAAGCGGCGTTGGTGGCCTATGTGGGCAAGAATTTCGGCGATTTTATTTCCGGCCAAGATCCCATGGATCTGGTGGTGATCGTCGTTGTCCTTGTAGTGTGGGTTGGCTCTGGTGTGTTTTTCAAACGCCTGGCCGACAAGCGTAAAGCCACGCAATTTGATGTAGAGCACAATGGTGCGGAAACATCCCCCTTGAACGAAAATGTCGCCGTGGCGACCGAAAATCCTGCTTCTGAGACCATATCCGAGGGTGATGCAGACGGGGAACAGACGCTGAGAAAAGCAGACTCCACTTCCCTCCCGCCAAAGTCCTGACTTGCATTCCACAACACATCCGCTTATTTAGAGTGTTTCCAAAGAGGAAAACGGTCATTTTGGCCATTAGGACTAATGTGATGAGCAGCGCGACGACCCGTTTCGACATGATCGCCCCGGATGGTTCCGGGCGGTCTCTGCTGCTCAGCGATCTCCTTCTCCTTAGCTGCCCCTAAGTGCTGGCTGGCTTGCTGCTGCAGGCGCGCATTTAGGGGGTTTCTCAAAAAATCAAATCAGCTAAAAGATCCGAATAGAAGGAATCCGACTTATGTCTCAGACGATTAACGGCCAACAGGTCAAAATTTTCGACACCACGTTGCGCGACGGCGAGCAATCGCCGGGGGCGTCAATGACGCTTGAAGAAAAATTGCAAGTGGCCGATGTGCTTGAAGCCATGGGCGTCGATGTGATCGAGGCGGGCTTTCCTATTGCTTCAAATGGTGATTTTGAAGCGGTCAATGAAATCGCCAAACGCGCCACATCGTCAACCATTTGCGGGTTGTGCCGGGCCAGCGAGAAAGACATTGCGCGCGCGGCCGAAGCCTTAGAGCCAGCCGAGAGCAAACGCATTCATACCTTTCTCTCGACCAGTCCGGTGCATATGAAACACAAATTGCAAATGGAGCCGGAAGCTGTTCTGCAAGCGGTCATCGACAGCGTGACATATGCACGCAAGTACACGGATGATGTGGAATGGTCGGCGGAAGACGCAACGCGGACGGAACATGATTTCTTAGTGCGCTGCGTTGAAGCTGCGATTAAGGCAGGCGCCACCACCATCAACTTGCCGGACACGGTTGGGTATTCCGTACCCGAAGAATATAAGGCGATGATGGAAATGGTGATCAATCGCGTTCCCAACATGGATAAGGCGATTCTTTCGACCCATTGTCACAACGATTTGGGCTTGGCGGTGGCCAATTCCATTGCCGGTGTCATTGGCGGCGCGCGTCAGATCGAATGCACCATCAATGGTTTGGGTGAGCGCGCGGGCAATGCGGCGCTTGAGGAAATTGTCATGACTTTCCGCACGCGCGGTGATGCAGTGCCTTATGACACAGCGATTGACGCAACAAAGATTACCCGCGCGTCGAAATTGGTGTCCACAATCACCGGCTTTCCTGTGCAGTATAACAAAGCCATTGTCGGGAAGAATGCCTTTGCGCATGAATCCGGCATTCATCAAGATGGCATGTTAAAGAACGCCGAAACCTATGAGATCATGACGCCTGAAAGTGTCGGTTTGCATGAAAGCTCTCTTGTTATGGGTAAGCATTCCGGCCGTCATGCTTTTCGCGATAAGCTTCAGGAGTTAGGCTATGACTTAGGCGACAACGCCATCCAAGATGCGTTTCGCCGTTTCAAAGATCTCGCCGATAAGAAAAAAGAGATCTTTGACGAAGATATTATCGCTTTGGTCGATGATGAAGTGTTCCGTGGCCATGATGGCATTCAAGTGGTCGCCTTGAAAGTTGTTGCCGGGACGGAAGGCCCGCAAGAAGCGGAATTGACCTTGCAGATTGACGGCGAAAACAAGACCGCCAAAGAGCAAGGGGACGGACCCGTGGATGCGGTTTTCAAATGCATCAAAACCCTGTGCGGCGATACCCAGCGTTTGAAGCTTTATCAAGTGCATGCGGTGACCGAGGGCACGGATGCGCAGGCCGAGGTCAGTGTCCATTTGGATGAAGATGGCCGCAGCGTTGTTGGCCGCGGTGCGGATACTGATACTCTGGTCGCCTCAGCCCGGGCCTATGTGAATGCGCTCAATAAGCTCATCGTGAAGCGGGAAAAAACAGCACCTGATGCGCGTGACGTGACCCCTTAAGGGGGACCGGGGTGCTGTTAGCTGCTGACAATGAAAAAAGCGTACTTTTTTGGCGGTAATGCGGAAAAAAGCATTGCCGTCAAATTAAAGTTAATGACTCTTGTCTTATTGTCGTCAAAGCGCTGGTGCACGGTAACGAATCGTGAACCATATAGTGCTCAGAATATGGTCCCTAACCCCTCGAATAGGACGTAAAGTAATATGTTTTCTAGTCTCTTCGGTATGCTCTCCGCAGATATGGCCATTGACCTCGGAACGGCGAACACACTGGTTTATGTGAAAGGGCGGGGCATCGTCCTCAACGAGCCGTCTGTTGTGGCGATCATGAGCAAAGGCGGCAAGAACCAGGTTCTCGCGGTTGGTAATGAAGCCAAGATGATGCTTGGCCGGACGCCAGGAAACATCGAAGCCATTCGTCCGATGCGCGATGGTGTCATTGCGGACTTCGATGTTGCTGAAGAGATGATCAAACACTTCATCCGCAAAGTGCATAACCGCCGGTCATTTGCATCCCCGCTTATT
>JANQLI010000052.1 GCA_028280675.1 Alphaproteobacteria bacterium | reverse complement strand
GTTTGATCCCTGGCACTTGCCATTCATGAATACGCTCATCCTCCTGACATCGGGCACAACCGTGACGTGGGCGCATCATGCCTTACAGACGGGTGACCGTGACTCAGCCAAGAAGGGCCTTTGGTTGACTGTATTGCTGGGTGCTGCTTTCAGCGCCGTTCAGCTTTACGAGTATCAACATGCTGGGTTCTCATTTTCCGGTAACATCTATGGCGCAGCATTCTTTATGGCAACCGGCTTCCACGGTTTCCACGTTCTTGTTGGAACGATCTTCCTTGCCGTGTGCTTAGGCCGTCTTTACGCTGGTCATTTCAAGCCGGATCATCACTTCGGTTTCGAAGCTGCGGCGTGGTATTGGCACTTTGTTGATGTGGTTTGGCTCTTCCTGTTTGCCTGTGTCTATGTGTGGGGGTCCGCAGGAGTAGCAATTCATTAGATTGCATGCAGTCCGTTGAGCGCACTCTTGCTGTGCGCTCATAAGGAGCGGAGTTGCGATGACGGATCAGCCCAAGTCTTGGTTTACAACGGGTCTTACGTGTCGGTGCCCTCGCTGCGGCGAGGGCCCATTGTTTATGGGTTTCCTGAAATTGCATCACCAATGCACCCACTGTCAGCTTGATTACAGTGGCTTCGATTCCGCCGATGGACCGGCTGTGTTCGTCATGTTTATTGCTGGCTTTCTCGTTGTTGCTGCCGCTATCATTGTCGAGGTTATTTTTGCTCCGTCATACTGGGTTCACCTCGCATTATGGATACCATTTACCGTTATTGTCTCGATGCTTTTACTACGGCCGTTCAAGGCGACCCTGATCGCTCTTCAATATGTGAATGATGCCGCAGAAGGGCGCCTTGCAGATAAGGAGGATGAATGAGATGACATTTCGTCCTTTGCCGTGGCTGTCTGTCGTGACATTGATTTCACTTATCCTTTTGATCAGTTTTGGCAACTGGCAGATGCGCCGCCTTGAGTGGAAGCTGAACATGATTGAAAATGTCACAGCGCGAACGGATGTCCCCACGCGGCCTATTGATGACGTTCTGGCGTCATATACCTCCGATGACGAGCGTGCCTATTGGCATGTCGAGGCGGAAGGGGTGTTTGATCACGATAAAGAGCTTCATTACTACCGTGTCAATGTGAAAACGGGCGCGCCGGGGTATAACATCATCACGCCGCTGCTCCGCGAAGGAAAGCCGCCTCTCCTTGTCAACCGTGGGTTTGTTCCTTTGGATCAAAAAGACCCTGCAACGCGTCAGGCAGGGCAAGTGAGTGGCACCGTAAAGGTGCCCGGATTGATCTATATCCCAGGCCCGCAAGGGACCTTCGTGCCGGATAATCAACCGGCGGAAAATATGTGGTTCTTTTATGACCTGAAAGCAATGCGCCAGGCGGCGGGGTTGCCGGAAGTGCTCCCAGTTATTTTAGAGGCCGATAAAGGGGTAGGGCCTGCGGCTGGGCCAGAAGGGGGGCAAACCCAGCTTGCATTCAAGAACGATCATCTTAGCTATGCCCTGACATGGTATGGGCTTGCGATTTCGCTTTTCGTGATCTATCTCATCTTTCATTACAAAGCGGGCCGCCTCACCATCCCTTGGGGCATCCCAGCGGAACACTAGGGTATAATGGAGGCGCTGGCGTGAAATTTGTCAGCACACGGGGCCAAGCTCCCGAATTAGGCTTTGAGGACGTCTTGTTGGCAGGGCTTGCCAATGATGGTGGTCTCTATATGCCGGTCGACTGGCCCAAGTTTTCAGAAGATCAGATTGCTGCCTTTGCCGGTCTCTCCTACCAGGACTTGGCATATCGAGTCATACGTCCGTATCTGGGTGAAAATGTCGATGACGCCAATGTGCGGCAAATGATTGATGCCGCTTATGCGTCGTTTCACCACAAGGCGATCACACCGCTTACGCAATTACGCGAGAATGACTGGCTACTTGAGCTGTATCATGGACCGACATTGGCCTTTAAAGATGTCGCTATGCAGTTATTAGGGCAGCTTTTCGACTCGGTGTTGAAAGCGCGGCAGAAGAAAATCACCATTATTGGTGCGACATCAGGGGATACGGGCTCCGCGGCTATTGAGGCCATGCGCGGGCGTGACGCCATAGATATTTTTATCTTGCATCCGCACAATCGCACCTCTGAAGTGCAACGGCGGCAAATGACGACGGTTCTGGATGCAAATGTCCATAACATTGCGCTTGAAGGCACGTTTGACGACTGTCAGGCTTTGGTCAAAGCCATGTTTAACGATGTTGCATTTCGTAACGCCGTGTCTATGGCAGGCGTCAATTCCATCAACTGGGCCCGTGTGATGGCGCAGGTGGTCTACTACTTCTATGCAGGTGTTGCTCTCGGCGCGCCGCATCGGCCGATTTCGTTCACCGTGCCGACTGGCAACTTTGGCGATATTCTTGCCGGGTATGTTGCCGCACAAATGGGACTTCCTATCGCCAAGTTGGTCATCGCGACAAATGTGAATGACATCCTCACACGTGTCCTCGACACTGGAGTCTATGAGGTCACCAGTGTCACGCCAAGTTCCAGTCCAAGTATGGATATTCAGGTTTCAAGTAATTTTGAACGCTTGCTTTTCGATGCCTATGGCCGTGATGCGAGCGCGATCCGCGGTGTGATGAATAGTTTGCAGCAATCTGGCCGATTTGCATTAAGCACAGAAGCGCATGAGTGGATCAAACAACGCTTTGATGCCTGCCGTGTTGATGAGGCGGAAACGCTTTCGACGATAAAACAAGTTTACGGCGAAACGGGACATGTGATTGACCCGCATAGCGCGGTTGGAGTAGCTGCATCGCAGCATTGTCGTGGTGATCATGCTATCCCCATGGTGACGCTTGCGACTGCCCATCCCGCCAAGTTTCCAGACGCTGTTGGGAAGGCGGTCGGTGATGCGCCTGATTTACCCCCTTCAATGGCCGATCTCTTTCACCGTGAAGAGCGCTTTGATGTCCTGCCCAACGATTTAAGCCAGGTCCAGGCCTATATTCGCGGAAAAACGCGCGTTTAAGAAACCTGCCTTATCTGTTGAATTTCCCTCCTTTTTTCTGCAAACATGCAGGCAGGAGATAACGCGATGGCTTTGCTGCGAACAATCACGCGCCCAGACACGGTGCCCCTTATTGAGGGGGATGGTGTCTATTTGCGGTATCCGTTGATGAGTGATTTTGCCTCTTGGACAACGCTGCGCGGTGAAAGTCGGGAATTTCTCATACCGTGGGAGCCGACATGGCCACGCGATGATCTTTCCAAATCAGCATATCGCCGCCGGATGCGCCGTTACGCCCGTGATATACGCGATGATCAAGCTTATCCCTTCTTTATCTTTCGCAATAGAGATGATCAGTTGGTCGGCGGCTGCACGTTAAGCAATTTACGGCGCGGCGTGACGCAATCGTGTTCTTTAGGGTATTGGGCTGCTGAACAATATTCCCGTCAGGGACACATGACGGCGGCCCTGACAGCGCTTGTGCCTTATGTGTTCGATGAACTCAATCTACACCGTCTTGAGGCGGCCTGTTTGCCGCACAATGAGGCGTCAAAGGCCTTGCTGCGCAAAATCGGATTTCAAGAAGAGGGCTATGCGCGTCAATATTTGAAAATCAATGGCCGTTGGCGGGATCATCTTCTCTTCGCCATTGTTAAAGGCGATCCGATAAAGCAGTGAACATGACGCCTCCATTTCACAATGTCTCTCTTCGGAGATTCGTCCTTTGAGCAACTTATCCATAAGTGATCGCTTGTTTGGACTTTGCCAAGGCTCATGGCTGGCTCCGCTTGTTTTTTTGTTGCTCCTTGTTGTGACACCGCAATGGGCTGTGGCGAAACCTGTGCAAATTGATAATGCTGACGTCATTGATCTGACTGAAGATATGGAGCGTGTATTTGTTAGGCCAACGCAGAATAATCGATATACAATTCGATATGACATTAAGAATTTTGCGAGAGAAAAAGAAATTTGGTATGGCGTGAAATTACAGAACACGACGAACAAACCAATTCAACGTTTGTTTGTCATGAAGTATCCCTCGCTCACGTCTTCCGGTTTTGTTGGACCTTCAACACCTTTTAATATCGAGAAAATTCTTTTTTTCGATGATAAAAATCCCGTTGCGATTGGACAAATTGATTATTCGTCTACGACCGAGCAAACCTTAAAGTTAACCTTGGCGGCAGGGACAGAGGTGACACTGGTGATACAAGTGCCCTCGATTTCAGAAGCCGCTTCATTTTTATTATGGGAACAGAAGGCCTATAATGACTATGGGCGTGTGCTGACCCTTGGGCAAGGCTTCTTGATTGGCGTGCTGTTAGTCATGGGGATGTTGCTTGTCGCTCTTCGCATTTTTATGAAGTCGCATATTTGTTTATCGACTGGTATGTTTACGATATGCGCTGCCTTCTTCCTTGCCTTTTACTTTGGGCAGCTCACCCCTTATCTTTCTCTCTTCGGACTGGTCACGATTCCGCTTGCAGATATTTCGCAAATATTAATGGTCGTGATCGGGCTCAGTTTAACGCTGAGTATTCTCCTCTTTGAGCCTAAGGATATTTACCTTCAGAAAGTGCTCGAAATTGTGCAGTACGGTTGTGTGTTTGCTCTCGTCGTCGTTCTTTTTGGCGTGCCAGCGGCAAGCTCCGTTGTGCGATTAATGACTGCGGTGGCCTGTGTTGCTATCGTCGCGATTGTGCCGTTAAAGCTCAATCGATTTCTGCCAGGCATGCAATTGAGTATTCCAGGCGGTACCTTGATTATTCTGTCGGCTCTGCTGGCGGCATGGCTGATGTTTTCTTCAGGCGTCGCTGCAATCACAACCTATGAACCTCTGGTCTTCATCATCTTTTCGTTGGGCGTTGTCTTGTTGGGGTTTGCGGCCATCATTCATGCCAATGCACAGCCTTTCGTGTCGCCGACTCTCTCCATGACAACATCACTCACACCGGTCTTAACCTATCCGGATCAGGGAATTGAGGCAGACGCCCCATCTGAGCTGGTTGAGCAGCAGCACGCAGCACAAATTAGATCAGAGCGTTTCGAACTTGCAACAACAGCGGCACGTGAAGGTCTGTGGGATTGGGAGGTGGATGAAGACCGCCTTCACCTCTCTCCCTATGTTGCAGAAATTCTCGGCATCAAATTTGTTTATGACAATCTCACGGCCTCGGAATGGGTGGTGCGCATCCACCCCGATGAGCGCAAAGGTTATCAGGATGCTCTCAACGCATATATGGAAATGGGGGACGTGGCGTTTTCGCTTGGTTTTCGTTTGCGTCATGAGAATGGTGATTATGTTGCCGTCGAATTACGCGCATCGTGTTTGATGAATGAAGAAGGACGGTCTACGCGG
>JANQLI010000153.1 GCA_028280675.1 Alphaproteobacteria bacterium | reverse complement strand
CTCATCCTCTTCCACATTGAGAAATCCCTCCACAGCGTTCGCAAGGCTGTCATCGTCATCGCCGAGCACAATCAAAACATCACGGTCTGTTGTCACAAGGCGTAGATCGCGTTGCGCCATTCCGACGCGTAACTGGCCCAATGACCCAAGATGACGGATTGTCACCTCAGCTCCCGACATGGACAAAGCCCGCACTTGCAAATCACTGATGGCTGGAAGATTCGAAAGTCCATTGCGAATCGTCAACCAATCACGATGATCGCTAAACCGCACACTTGCGAAGAACATATTTTCAATCGCGTCACTGCGAATAATAGTCTGAGATTTCCATTGTGCTTGCATACGGTCAAACGCTTGATCAATTGCAAAACTCAGCAATTCTTCTAAGGGAAGATTATTTGTATTTCTGATGACCACGCTTGTTTGACGTGAACTGGCGCTCAACGCCGATGCTGCGCCATCCACTTTTGTCAGTGTTACCGCCAATTCTTCTGGTTCCGTTGTTTGTTGCAGCCGTGCCTGTGCAATTAAGACTTCGGACACATTATAACGCTGTGCAAAGGGGCCGAGTCGCGCCCAATTCTGACTCAGCACATCTTGCGTATTCACACTCACGATGTCGGCAAGCTCACCCAAAGGGGCAAGTAACGGCACCAGTTCATGTGTCAGATGTTTGTCAGCCCACGCTGTCGCCCAAGGGTTTTGATTGTCCTCCCACAAAAAAGTGCCTTCAGCCGTCTCATAAAGTGGGAGCACCACAGCCGTGCGCGCTTGTGTTTCACTATAAGGGATACGATTTGCGCTGAGGGCATTGCGGATACGATCTGGCTTAAAGCTGTATGTCACATCTGCGAGATAACGCGTGCTGCTTGTCTTCTCATTGGCGATTTGAATACCGGCGACAATATCGATGGACTCACGCTTACCAAATTGCGGCAGACGCCCCCAATACCTTTGCGGTGTCATACGCTGCATCAGCAGGCGCGCCGCATCCAGCCGTCCCTGGGTGAGAGCTTCGTCACGCGCCTCAGCCGCAGAGCGGCCAGTCGCATCCACCTCAACACGGGGAACGGTAAACACGTCCTCCGCCGCTTGCGCAAGGGTTACCCCCCCAGAGATCGTCCAGAAAAGCGCCAAAAACGCAAAAATTCTACTCATTGATATTACCTCATCCCCCAGCTCTCGCCGCATGGCATTCGTACCGGCCACTATAAAGGGTAGATCTCTGAAAAACTATTTAGAAAACAAATCTCGATCAAAGATTTCAAAAGACATTTCAGACCAGATCGGCTAGAGAAACGGCGTGATTTCACCACCTCCGAGATTCCAAACCGGGGATTTGCTCAGCTTGTCTAACGACCCAAAGAAAAACGGCTACACCTATCGCGATGCGGGGGTGGATATTGATGCAGGGAATGCCCTGGTTGATGCGATTAAACCTCTTGTTGCGGAAACCGAACGGCCAGGAATGATGGGAGCCATCGGAGGCTTCGGTGGGTTATTCGACCTTAAAGAAGCAGGCTA
>JANQLI010000040.1 GCA_028280675.1 Alphaproteobacteria bacterium | reverse complement strand
TTTTGATCGTGCGAAGCGACCCCGGGGTCGGGTGTCACCAATGGCGCCCAACGCAAAAGACACATCGCGGACCCGCGAATACAAAAGCAGGTCTGGGTCTGAGAGATTTGGCGGCCCCTCATTGTTCGGCGAGTCCATATGATTGGGCACAATCACAATATAGCCATGCGACGCCCAATGTTCGGTAACATTGTCGTAGTTTTGCGGGTAACAAAACGCCCCGGAGGAATAGACGATGACCGGATACGTGCCCTCTTCACTCGGGTACAACACACGGAATGTCACGTCGCGTCCATCTTGTTCGGGATCGGCCACCGTGATCGCGTCTTCCGTCACAACCGTGTGCGGTCCGAATGTGATTTTATAAGACGTCACAGTGTCCGCTTGCTCTTCCGCGGCGGGTGAGCAGGCCGTCACAAGAAGAGAGAGCGATAAACCTGTGAATAGAGAAGACAGCGAGGTGGAGAAACGCATAAATAACCCCATAACCGGTGGAAATATCCACGCAGCATGGCAGGTCCCCTCAAAGTCTCAATGAATTAATTCGAGGTCATCCGGCACATGAAACTTAGTTTTCCGTCGTTTCCCTGGCCGTTTCCCCGGCCGTTTCCCCAGCCATTTCATCGCCAGGCGCAGCGGATTTCTCGATCACGCCGGTCAGGACCGTGTTGACAAGCGCCGAGACTTGCCAGCCATCTTTCAAGGGATTCCGTCCAAGTCCTTGACCAAAACGCACAATGACCAGCTCTTCACTCGGCACAACAAAAATCGCTTGCGCGCCGCGCCCTTGCGCATAATAGGTGTCACGCGCGGTGAAGGGCGTGAGATCCATGCGGTCCGGATTGCCCTCCATCGCTGGGAAGGTTTGATCTTCATACCCAAGCCAAAGATGATAGCCATACCAATCATTTTGCGGCGAGGGTGCGATCATCCGCGCAACCCATGCTTCCGGGATAATGCGTGTGTCCTGCCACGCGCCCTTATTCAGCAGCAATGCCCCCAGTTTGGCCCAATCCATGGGGCGCGCCATAAAACAGCACGACCCATGCGCTAAGCCGTCTTCGCTGTCGAGCCAAACGCGCGCATCCTTGGCGTTTAAAGGCTGCCACAGCGCGTCAGAAACATAAGCCGCATAACGCTTGCCCGACGCGCGCTCTAAGATTAACGCCAGCAAGGCGGAGTTAATATCGTTCGCATCGAAGACCGATCCTGGCGCCCACCCCGCCAGAGGCACATTGAGCAAGATGGGCAACACATCGCCTGCAAATAACCATTTATAGGTGTCGCGAAAGGGATTGAGGTCCATGCGGTAGTTTTCAAGCCCGGAAGACATGGTGAGCAATTGCTCAATGGTGATGTTCCCACGCGGATCATCTTTCCATTCGCCAATATAGGTTCCGATAGGTGTGTCGAGCCCGGTAATGTGCCCATTATAAATGGCATGACCGACAAGAATACTGAGGATGACTTTATGCATGGATGGGGACTCGGTCAGGCGGTCGCGGTCCCAGCCCGCGGCGTACCACTCCGATTGCACGATCCCTTTGTGCACAACAATCATCGCATACGAGTCGAACGTTTCGGCATACTCTTCTGCAGTCTTGAGCGCATCAATCGCAATGGTGCGTGAGGCCGCGCTTGCGACCGGCAGGGGTTCGCCCGCGCCGCCTGGCACGACTTCTGTCGGGTTAAAGCGCACACCGAAGCCCGCTTCCGAGCCCCCGACAAAGCCGGCATACCGGCGCCACAACCATGGATCTTCGAAATAAAGAACCATCAACGCCACAAAAGCTGTCAGCACAAGATACGTTATGCCTTTAAAGAAACGGCCCATGCGCCCCACACCCATATCAGGATCGACAAAAGGCGATGTTACCCTCTCGCCGCCTGGCAGACCAGCCCTAGGCCGTAT
>JANQLI010000012.1 GCA_028280675.1 Alphaproteobacteria bacterium | reverse complement strand
GGAGTTTGCCCATGCCCACGGTAAACGGGTCTACCTCACGCTCAATTTGTTTTCGCACAACAAAGACATCGACAAGCTGCCGGAATATGTCGAAACCGTCAGAAAGGTGAAACCGGACGGGCTGATCGTCGCCGATCCCGGCGTGTTTATGTATGTCAAAGAGCATGCGCCGGAATTAGAGCTGCATGTCTCGACCCAAGCGAATGTGTGTTCATGGCAATCGGTCAAGTTTTGGCAAAGCCAAGGAGCGTCCCTCTGCGTGTTAGGCCGTGAGGTGACATTCGCCGAACTTACCGACATTCGCGAGAAGTGCCCAGACATCAAACTCGAGGCCTTTGTGCATGGTTCCATGTGCATGACGTATTCGGGGCGCTGTTTGCTGTCCAACTTCATGGCGGAACGCGGCGCTAATCAAGGCGCCTGTGCGAATAGCTGCCGCTGGAAATACAAAATCCATATGAAAATGAAGGACGGCACCGTTAAAGAGCTCAACCTGACCGAAGAAAATATGGAGCTGTTTGATTTTTTCTTGGAGGAAGAAGCCCGTCCAGGTGAGTTGATGGAAATCCAAGAAGATGAAAGCGGCTCCTACATTTTAAATTCTAAAGACCTTTGTCTCATGCCGAAGCTGGATGATTACCTGCGCATTGGGGTGGATTCGCTGAAAGTCGAAGGCCGTGGAAAAAGCCTTTATTACGTCGCTCTCGTTGCACGGGCTTACCGCATGGCGATTGATGCGTGGTACGCAGATCCCGAGAATTGGGATCCTGCGCCCTATATGGACGAACTCGCGACCGTGCCTAATCGGGGGTACACCCTCGCCTTTCATGACGGACGTCTGAGCAACTATGCCCACGGCTATGAAGACACGAACACTATGGCAGATTGGGAGTTTGCCGGATGGATCACGGCAGTTGAAGATAACGCCTTCATTGTGGATGTGAAGAACCGCCTTCTCGCAGGTGACGTTTTAGAATTTGTGTCACCCATCGCTAAAGAAACCATCCTATTGCGAATTTATGATTTTGAAGATGCGCATACTGGCGAGCGCAAAGATGTGGTGCAGCCTGGGCAAAAGCCGATCATCCGCATCCCGTTTTCCCTCTTTGATCAGGAGGACCCCGAAATGCTCCGCACACAATTCCCGGTGATGACGATCATTCGCAAAGAACGTGCGCTGACCCAAGATCAATGGGATCGCATGAAACTTGATGACACTGCGCATCTCCTGGAAATGGGACACGGGAATGTCGAGACCTATGAAAAACGGCGGTCTCAAGTGCAAGCGTCTATCCTAGAACAAAATGCTGATCGCACCTTTAAGACACCGCGTATGGGCACAGAGGGGTGTTGCGGGAAAGGGTGTAATGGATGTCTCGTTTTTTGGCATGACCCCGCCTACGCCAAAGCCCGCGACATCCTCGCAAAGAAAAAACAGGGTGAGATGTTAGCCCGTCAAACGCCGGATCAAGTGGCCGCGCTATAGAGCCCCTCAAGCCTCCACAGCAGAGACCCGTGTGATAACAAACCCATCGTCCTTCGGATAAAGCATGTTGGCTTGCTCCACAGCACCGGATACCGTATCCGCTTCGACCATAAAGCCTTGAACATTCGCCCAGCGATCTTCAAAAATCGGATGCTGCTGATTCTCTTTCAGAAGCTCCAAAACACGTTTGTTATAGAGCTCAACAACATAACGTTTGTTCAAACAGGAAATGCCAATCATGTTTCCCCCTTACAAGTACGCTCCCAATGAAAGCTTATGTGCTCCGTGACATTTATGTGAAGCAAAAAGCGTGCTGCATTAACCTTATTTATCGTTCCGTTGCCGGATTAATACATATGTTGTCCACCGTTAATGGATAGCGTCGATCCCGTGATAAAGTCAGCCTGATCATTGACCAGGAATAACACGCCACGGGCGATATCATCCGCCGACCCTAATCGCCCTACGGGAATTTTCTTAATAATCTTAGCGAGAACATCCTCGGGCACGTCCCGCACCATATCCGTATCCACATAGCCTGGGGCGATTGCGTTGACCGTAATCCCCTTTCCTGCGCCCTCTTGGGCAAGCGCTTTGGTAAAACCATGGATGCCCGATTTCGCCGCAGCGTAATTCACTTGGCCATATTGCCCAGCTTGCCCATTGATCGAACCGATATTAACGATACGTCCAAAGCCTGCGTCCCGCATACTCTCGATCACAGCCCGGCTCATGTTAAAACAAGAGCCCAAATTCGTATCGATCACAGCTTGCCAATTCTCAGCACTCATACGATGCATAGTGCCGTCACGGGTAATCCCTGCATTATTCACGAGAATTTCTATAGGACCGAGCTCTTGGGTAATTTGGTCTACCGCTGTCTGACAGGCGTCGAAATCGCCGACATCAAAAGCATAACATTGGATGCCATGCTCTGCTGTCAGCGCCTCCGCCGCTTCAACGCCGCGGTTATAATTCGCAGCAACCGTATAGCCAGCCTCTTTCAACGCTAAACTGATCGCTTTTCCGATTCCGCGCGTTCCGCCGGTCACCAGTGCCACACGTGATATCGACATCATCCTGTCCTCATCCATCCATTAAACCGCGTGATTTCCCCTACGGCCTCTCACGAGAGAGGATCACTTTTTGTGATTTTTTATTACATTATTACACTAATTAATGTAATTTTATTACTTTGAATCATTTATTATAATAATAATCCTAAATCAAGACAGTTTTTCAAAATATCTGTAAATTTTTTATGGCAGACAAAAATGCCACTATGGCCCATCGCATGGATCGATGATCCACACGTTTCGCGTCTGTAAATTTCAAGGTAAGCGTCTTCTAGGCTTCTTTGACGACGCGCTCTTGCATCTCTTGCAAGACTATCGCGCTCGCCTGCTGCACGGGCATGCGATTCCACGCATCCAATGCCGCAATTTTATAAGCTTCCGCCAAGGTTGGATAATTGAAGGTATTTTCGACAAAGTATTCAAGCGTTCCCTGCAAATTCAGAACAGCCTGTCCAATGTGGATTAATTCCGTCGCCCCTTCGCCAAGGATATGCACGCCCAATAAGCGACGCGTTTCGATCGAGAAGATCATTTTCATGAAGC
Source organism: Alphaproteobacteria bacterium (assembly GCA_028280675.1). Classification (GTDB taxonomy): domain Bacteria; phylum Pseudomonadota; class Alphaproteobacteria; order SMXP01; family SMXP01; genus JANQLI01. The sequence continues at coordinate 829 of JANQLI010000012.1, read as the reverse complement.
CGGTATTGAGCCCCATAATATGCCCACGTGATGTTTCACGAAAGCGGGCAATTCCACATTCGTATGGAATCTTTTTGTCGCGGACGTCTTCCTCTGTCATACCTATGGTGGACATTTCGGGTACGGAGTAAATGCCATAAGGGAAAAATTCCGGCGCGTCATGCGCCTCTTCATCAAAGGCATGGCAGGCTGCGATACGGCCTTGCTCCATGGACGTTGAGGCCAGTGAAGGAAATCCAATCACATCCCCAACCGCGTAAATATGCGGAACGGATGTTTGAAATGTTTGTGGGTCAACTGTCAAACGGCCACGTGAGTCACTTTCTAATCCACACTTATCTAAGCCCAACGTGTCTGTGGCGCCCATGCGCCCTGCCGCATAAAGAACCATATCAGACCGCACTGTGCGTCCATCTTCAAGGTGAGTCAGGCAAAGATTATCTGTGATTTTTTCTATCGATTGCACAGTGCACCCAAGGCGCAGCATGATCCCGCGGTCACGCAGATCATGAATAAATTCATCTATCAATTCTCGGTCGATGAAATTCAATATGGTCGCTTGCGGATCGATCAACGTCACTTTGACATCCAGTGCGCTAAAGATGGTCGCGTATTCCGTTCCGATCACCCCCGCCCCAATCACGGTGAGATGCCGCGGGAGGTAAGACATATTTAAGATCTCATCGCTATCGACAATTTGCGTTCCATCAAAAGGCACTGCGTCAGGGCGATAGGGGCGCGTGCCAACCGCCAGCAGAATTCGATCTCCTGAGTATGTTTCCGAACTACCTTGTTCATTATTAATTTCGATTATGTGTGCGTCTGTGAA
>JANQLI010000371.1 GCA_028280675.1 Alphaproteobacteria bacterium | reverse complement strand
GTCGATAGCGGCGAAGAATCGCAACTGCCGAAAGTGTTGATGGCGACCGTCAAGGGTGATGTGCATGACATCGGCAAAAACATTGTGGGTGTTGTGTTGCAATGTAATAATTTCGAGGTGATTGATCTCGGCGTGATGGTGCATGCATCCGAGATTCTTGACACTGCGCGGAAAGAAAATGTCGATATTATTGGCTTGAGTGGATTGATCACGCCGAGCCTTGATGAGATGTGCCATGTGGCGGCGGAGATGGAGCGGCAAGACTTTCATCTGCCGTTGATGATTGGCGGCGCCACCACCAGCAAAGTGCACACCGCAGTGAAGATCAATCCCAACTATAAAAAAGGTCAGGCGGTGTATGTCACCGATGCGTCGCGCGCCGTAGGCGTGGCGTCGCAATTGGTGTCTGAAGATAAAGCCAATGCCTATATGGCTGGCATTCGCGATGATTATGAAGCAATTGCCGAACGTCATGCGGCCGGCCGTCAGAAAAAACAACGCCAGAGCATTGCCGATGCGCGGGCGAATAAAGTTCCCATCCAATGGACAGGCTATGATGCGCCGACGCCATCCTTCCTCGGCGCCAAAGTGTTTGATGATTATGATTTGACTGAGCTCACCAACTACATCGATTGGACGCCATTCTTCCAGACATGGGAGCTTGCCGGGACATTTCCGGCTATCCTTGAGGATGCCACTGTCGGTGACGCGGCAACGCAACTTTATAATGATGCGCAAGATATGCTGCAAAAGATCATTGATGAAAAATGGCTCACAGCCGAAGCGGTGATTGGTTTTTGGCCAGCGAACGCGGTGCAGGATGATGACCTTGATGTTTATACAAATGAGGACCGTGACCAAGTGCAAGCGACGGTGCACACGCTGCGGCAACAAATGAAAAAAACATCAGGCCGCGCCAATTATGCGCTTGCGGATTTTGTTGCGCCTGCTGAGACAGGCATTAAAGATTATATCGGCGGCTTTGCAGTGACCGCTGGGATTGGCGAAAAAGAGAAAGCCGATGCGTTTAAAGCGGCGCATGATGATTACTCCGCCATTCTGTTCCAGGCTTTGGCAGATCGTTTGGCTGAAGCACTCGCAGAACGCATGCATGAACGTGTGCGTAAAGAGTTTTGGGGATATGCAAGCGATGAAGCCTTCAGCAATGAGGATTTGATTGCTGAATCCTATCAAGGCATTCGCCCAGCGCCAGGGTATCCGGCCTGTCCCGATCACACGGAAAAAGCGACGTTGTGGCAATTGCTCAATGCCGAAAACGCCATTGGTGTGAAACTCACAGAAAGTTTTGCGATGTGGCCGGGGGCATCCGTGAGCGGCTTTTATTTTGCGCACCCGCAGGCAGAGTATTTTGGCGTTGGCAAAATCGAACAAGATCAAGTCGCAGATTACGCCGAACGCAAAGGCGACACGCGCGCGAGCATCGAGCGTTGGCTTGCGCCAAATCTCAACTATACGCCGGATACATGAACGGAAAACGCCTTAGATCGCGCCGAGGACAATCGCGCCTAAGAAAATAAACACCGCACCGAAAACCAGTGTTCGTGATAATTGGCCCGAGAACATGTCTGCACCTCCATATCTCGCGTCCTAGATATGCGCGCATAGACTTGCCCGCTTTAGCATCGATTCCAAGCCCGAAAGTGTTGTGCATTGCACCATAGCAGGGCAGTGCATCACATCCGGTCAGCGGTGGGGTTCCCTTGCGATAAGCCACAGAAAACATTGGCGAAACACTCATCTGCCCTGAATTTAGGCATGCTGCAGCGCAATAAAGTGCCGTTATGTGACACAATGCGCATCCCTTTATCCACATGTTCTGGAGGGACGTTACACTATGGATAGGGGAATCACGAGGCCCTTGGCGGATACGATTCATCTGTTAAACTCATGTCATGTGCGTGTCTCACACTCTCGGGGCATTGGGGGAAGAAAGATAACGAACTCGCAGGAGTTCAATGTGGAGATGTCACAGCGCACAGTCTCCGTTAGTGCAGAATAAAAATGCGTCATAGGTGAACCGATGGCGTGGAAAAAGGTGCGTCAGGGTTCATGGAGCATTGGCGGAAGCCAAGTGAGAGATGTAAGGAGGCAGGGTTATGCAACACCTCATGGAACATATTCGGAATGAACGAAAGCGTTTGCGTGAAGTACGCGAGGCACTTTCGCAAGCCTTAGCGGAGCCCGGTGCGCGGGATGAAAGTTTCGTCGGCTTTTATGTCGCCATCGCCGATTACATTGAAGCGGCAATGGACCGTCTCGATACGCAAGATGTGCGGATGGGTGATATGTTGCGCTCACGTGTCAGTAACAGTGATGCGGACGCGCAAACGGCGCTGCAAGAATTGGATGAGCGGTTGGCTGGGAACTCAGCACATCTCAGACGGTTTTTGGATGCGCGCGATTGTTTAAAAACAAAAGGTGTCAGCGCAATTGAAAAGTATGAATCCGCTGCACGCGCCTATACCGATTACATCACATCCAATATGGGCCATCATGGCGGCAGCACGGATCTGGCGCGGCATCACTTTTCTGAGGATGATTGGGTTTATATGGCCAATATCAAAGACGAAGATATTGACCGCGAGCAATCGCTCTTCAACACCGTGTTTTCGCAAGCGCCGGAGAGCTTTGAGATTCGCGCCACCGGATGAAAGTCTCCTGACAAGAAGCGTTAAGCCGCAGGGCGTCACACGCGTGGCGCCCTTTTTGTGTGCGGTCAACATTGACAGTGCAAAATTTCCGCTTACAACAGAACAACACACTCTCTTGATAAGTTGACGTAAGGGCACCCCATGAGTGAATGGATCGACATCACCACCGACACTTTTATCCGCACTGTCCGGATCAACCGCCCGGCGGTAAAAAACGCCTTCACCACGGATATGTACGCGGCTATGGCGGATGCCTTGTGCGGCGCGGAAGAGGATACCGCCATTCGCGCTGTTGTGTTTCTCGGTGTGGATGGGTGCTTCACGGCGGGCAATGACTTGAATGATTTTCTCGCCCATCCGCCGCATGACGAAGATGCGCCGGTGCTGCGCTTTATTCGTGCACTGATTGGCTCAAGTGTGCCCTTGATTGCGGCTGTCGATGGACCGGCGGTGGGGATCGGCACCACCATGCTCTATCATTGCGATCATGTGATCGTGACCGAAGGCGCAAAATTGATCATGCCTTTTGTCAATTTGGGATTGGTGCCGGAAAACGCATCGTCTTATCTGCTGCCGCACATGGTGGGGCATACCAAAGCGGCGGAGTATTTGATGCTCGGCAGGACCATGACCGGTGAGGTGGCCCATCAATTCGGCATCGCCAATGAGCTTGTCATCCCGGAAGACCTTGAAAGCGCGGCCATGCGCGTCGCCAATGAGTATGCTTCCAAACCGCCAGCGGCCATGCGCAAAGCAAAAAAACTGATGCGTCATTACGCGCCGCAATTGGAAGAGCAAGCGCATCAGGAAATGCTTCTGTTCCGCGAAGGGCTTGAAAGCGCCGAAGCCAAAGAAGCGATGACTGCGTTCCTTGAGAAACGCAAACCGGACTTTTCGAATCTCGCATAGTTGTGAGTTCACGGAAGGCTCCTTTTTGCTAAGCTATGGTTCGTCAACATGAACGGGGAAGTTGCTATCCATTTCCTGATCCTTCGAGACGCCCGCCTTCGCTTCGCTCTGGCGCGGCTCCTCAGGATGAAGGAAATGGTTTAACAGAGACCTTCATCTTGAGGGCGCGCCCTTCGCCGCGCTAGCGGCGCTCTCAGGACAAGCTTGCGCGTGTCTCGAAGGGTCGAAGGCTGTCTTTAGAAATCCTCAGAGGGGGGAGAGGTTATGACTCACTTTGTTAGCAATACATTATCACGCCGGGCTTTTGGCGCAGGCGCTTTGGGCCTTGGTCTTGCGTTGAGTGCGCCATTGCGGCGTGCCTCTGCTATGTATGAAGGCGGCGCCATCTTGCGCTCGCCGGAAGACGCATTTGATAATCTTGCCGATTACGACTTCGCACCGCATTACCTTGAGATCCCTTATGGCCGCACGCAAAATCTGCGCATGCATTATGTCGATGAAGGGCCGCGTGATGCGCCGGTGGTGCTGTGCCTGCATGGCCAAGGGTCGTGGTCGTATATTTACCGTCATGTCATTCCGAAAATCACCGCCGCCGGATTGCGCGCGGTGGCGCCCGATTACATTGGTTTTGGTAAATCGGATAAACTCGCCTCCGAAGAAGACTACACGTTTAAAGCCCATGTCGAGTGGATTAAAACTTTCGTCCGTGAAATGCAATTCGATGATGTGACCCCGATCATGTTTGACTGGGGTGGCTTTTTTGGATTGCGCGTGATGGCGGAAGAGCCGGACCTGTTTGACCGTGTGGTGTTGTCGAACACGCAATTGCCAATCTTGGAAGAGGGCGAAAGCGTCTGGTTCAACCGCTTCCGCGCCATGGTGCTCGGCAAAGACAACTTCCCCATGGGCGAGATGGTGGCGGGCGGTGTGCGGCGCGGCAAACTCGCGCCCGACATCATTGCTGCTTATGACGCGCCCTTCCCGGATCAAAGCTATAAAGCAGGCCCGCGCGCCTTTCCGATGATTCATCCGATCACGGAATATGATGCGCCGATTGCGCCGAACCGCGCGGCGTGGCAGAAGCTCACATCGTTTGATAAGCCGGTGCTGACGGTGTTTGCAGATTCCACCGCCGCCACCGCCATGCCGCCAGAAAAATTGCATGCGCAAATCCCCGGCTGCAATGCGCAAGACCATGTGATTATTCCTAATGCCGGTTTTTATGTGGTGGAAGACGCGCCGGAAGAGCTCGCCGATGCGGTGATCGCGTTCGTAAAGGCGAATGTGTGAGAACCATTTCCTTGGTCCTTCGAGACAGCGCTTCGCGCTTCCTCAGGATGAAGGAAATGGTTTTAAAATAAGCCTTCACCCTGAGAGCCCGTCCCGGACTTGATCCGGGAAGCGAGCAATGCGAGCGTCTCGAAGGCCTTGGCCTGGATGACATGCAGAGTTGCTGTGAAAAAACACGCATCATGTGCTCTAGTGAGCTGCCCGTTAGTGATCTATGTCGGGTAGTGTGCCCAGGCTAGGCAAACATGAAATCGTCTGCATGTAAACTGCTTGAGGTGACGTTTTTCAGGGTTATAGTATCACCATCTCCAAAATTGAGGAGTGTATCTCCATTAACATCAGACATAACTGCTTGTACTTCGGTGAATGTATCAAAGCTTTCTCCGAAAGTAAGGACAATCACATCATCTGTACCAGCTCCCGCTTGGAAACCAAGGATAAGATCAGCATCGTCCATCACACCGAAATAGAAGTAATCATTTCCAAGGCTCCCATTAAGCGTATCGTTTCCTCGCTCGCCATGCAGTGTGTCGTCGTTTTTGCCGCCAACAAGACTGTCGTCTCCGTGACCTCCAAAAAGAGAGTCAAAACCAGCGTCACCCTTTATCGTGTCGTTACCATCATCGCCAAACACAACGTCATCGCTTTTGTGGCCCGCGACACTATCGTCATCGCCACCGCCATGTAGCGTATCATTCCCCCTGGCTCCGCCAATATTGTCTTGCCCTTCACCACCTTCAGCTGAATCATTGTAGTCGCCAGAGAAAATTGTATCGTCTCCATCTCCGCCAATGAGAGTGTCGTCCCCCCATGCCCCAACGAGGGTATCCATACCGTCTGATCCAACTAATATATCGTCATCATTGCCGCCTTTGAGACTATCATTTCCGGTTCCGCCAATAAGCGTATCGAATCCATTCGCAGCTTTAAGCGTGTCATTCCCTGCGCCGCCTTCGAGGTGATCATCATTATTTCCCCCGAACAATTGATCGGCACCTATGCCTCCGTGCAGCACATCGTTTTCGGCATTGCCATATAGGGTGTCGTTTCCACTACCACCTATCAAATAATCTTCGCCCCACTTCCCTAGGATGTAGTCAGCATTATTCCCGCCATCTATGGTATCGGCACCATCACCGCCATCAAGACTGTCATTGCCGCCTTGACCTCTTATGAAATCTGCGGAAATGGTGCCAGTGTGAGAGTCATTGCCAGATGTAAGTGTATTGATGGGAGTTTGACGCGTTATCAATATTAAAGAGCCACCTGATGTTTCTGTAAGACCTGCGCCGGCACGACGAAGAGATCCAGCTGCGGCGACTGGGCGGGTGAGAAGGCCCAATAGGTGCGTTCCAGGACCAGCTTGCCGTCCTGCAGGCGGTACTCGGCCTCGAACTCCGCCGTCAGGCGGCGCCCGGCCCCGTCCTCCATGTCGACCAGGCCGGCGATGCTGCGGCCCTCGGGCGTGCCGGGCAGGGGCTCGTAGCGGCTGAAGCGGAAGCGCCGGCTGCCGAAGTCGGAGAGGTCCAGCCCCGGCGGCGGGGCCAGCCGGCCAGCGCCGATGACCGATGTGGTGTGGGCGATCTCGCCTCCGCCGAAGCCCTTGAGC
>JANQLI010000358.1 GCA_028280675.1 Alphaproteobacteria bacterium | reverse complement strand
TGAATCAAATCTACTGCCCAGGCACTATATTAGCTGAGGGGTATTGGAAGAAATATGATACTGCCATGGAGCAATTTATGGTGCCGGGAAGAGATGCATTATTCAAAATCCTTATAGAGCAGACTTGGCTGAATCCCTTTATTTTCCTGATACTTCGCGCTTGAGTAAGGTACATGATCGCACAAAAGACAGCTTATCAGGAGGACCGGTGGTGGTGCTGGTCAGCCCGCAGATGGGCGAAAACATTGGCAAAGCTGCGCGGGCGATGCTGAATTTTGGCCTGACAGAGCTGCGCATGGTCCGCCCCCGCGATGGCTGGCCCAATGAGCGGGCGATCGCCAATGCGTCTGGGGCCCATGACATTTTGGACCGGGCGCACGTCTTTGAGACCAGTGAAGAGGCGCTTGCTGATCTCGATCTGATCTACGCCACCACTGCGCGCGACCGGCATATGGTGAAAGAGGTGGTGACCCCGCGCGAAGCTGCGCAGGACCTGCGCCAGGCGATGGCGCGCGGCCGGAAATGCGGGATTTTATTTGGGGCCGAACGTGCTGGGCTGACCAATGATGATGTGGTGCTGGCGAAGAAAATCATATCCGTTCCGATCAACCCCGCCTTCGCTTCATTGAATTTGGCGCAAGCGGTGCTTTTGGTCGCCTATGAATGGTTTCAGGCGGGGGATGACGTGGCTGAAAATGACGAGAATCAGCCGCAGGCGATTCCCGCCACTAGCCAGGAAATGGTTGGATTATTTGAACATTTGGAGGCGGAGCTGGATGAGACAGGGTTTCTTTACCCGCCCGAAAAGCGCCCCCGTATGGTGCGGAACTTGCGGAATCTCTTCCAAAAAGCGGATCTCACCCACCAAGATGTCCAGACGTTTCGCGGCATGATCAAGGCGTTGGCGAAGGGCCGCCCGGAAGGGCGTGAGAGGGAGTAAATTCCCGCATTTTCTTAGAAAAATGCCCTGATTCCCGTTTGACATTGGGATGCGCATGACTATAGTGCGCTCTTCCGCGCGGGGTGCCCGCTGCGGCAGCCGGGTCTATGCCCGGACATGATCGGTTTCACTTAACAGACAGGTAGTCAGGATGTCGAAAAGGCAATCCGCCAAATATAAGATTGATCGCCGCATGGGCGAAAATATCTGGGGCCGTCCGAAGAGCCCCGTCAACCGCCGCGAATACGGTCCAGGTGAACATGGCCAGCGTCGCCGCGGCAAGCTCTCGGACTTTGGTATTCAGCTTATGGCGAAACAAAAGCTTAAAGGCTATTACGGAAATATTACGGAAAAGCAATTCCGCCGCACCTTTGAAGAGGCCGTCCGCCGCAAAGGCAATACGGGTGAAAATCTCATTGGTCTTTTGGAAATGCGTCTTGATGCGATCATCTATCGCTGCAAATTCGTACCAACTGTGTTTGCGGCGCGGCAGTTCGTCAACCACGGGCATGTCTTGGTGAATGGCAAGCGCGTCAATATTGCAAGCTATCGGGTGAAAGAAGGCGATGTCATCGAGGTGCGTGAAAAGTCACGTCAGATGGCCATGGTGCTCGAAGCGATCCAGAGCCCTGAGCGCGATGTGCCGGATTACTTGGACATCGATTACGGCAAAATGAAAGCGATTTTCCTGCGCACGCCGCTTCTTGCGGATGTGCCTTATCCTGTGCAAATGGAGCCTAACTTGGTGGTCGAGTTTTACTCAAGCTAACCGGTTATCCCTTAACAGACTCGCAAAAGGCCGCAATTTTTGCGGCCTTTTTTGCAATTTAAGTGGAATTTAGCGCAATTATTCCGAATTTGGCGCCATTTTCGGCAAATTTTTCGGGCTGATTTGGCTTGGGGCATGTTGTTCTCTAAAATAGGCCCATGCTTGATAACTCTGTCCATTGGCTAAGGGAATGCGTGGTTTTTGCGGAGCTGCAAGACACAGACTTGAGACGTTTTCTTGATCTCAGCACCGATGTTGAAAAGCGGCCGCAAGACTATTTATTCCGCGAATTTGAACCTGCTCCCTTTATCTATCTCTTACGAGATGGCGAATGGATGTTTGAACGCGATTTGGCCGATGGCAGTCGTCAGGTAAGCGGCTTTTCATCAAGCGGGGAGTTGGTTGGCTTCGGCGATGACCGCACATATGCCTATAGCCTTGTGGCATTGACCGAAGGGCATGCGCGGAAGATCTCTCTAAACGATTTTTTTCAATTCGTTGGGGATATTCCATCTCTTGCACGGGCTCTGCATGAGCGGCGTAATGCGGTGATGTTCAACATGTCGAAACGCGCCTCAATGGCGGCGAAGCTTAAAGCCCATGAACGTCTCTGTGTGTTTCTGATGAAAATTTTTGAGATGCAGAAAGCTGAGACATCTGTGACATTGCACATGACACGGAAAGATATTGCCGACTATCTTGGCTTGACATCTGATACGGTATCTCGCGGATTTAAAAAACTCATGTCGGATGGCGTGATCTCCTTTGACGAGTCCGCGCGTCATATTGACATTCTCCAGCTTGACTCTGTGCGAGAGCTTGCGAACAGTCTTTGAAAAAATGATCACGAACCGACAAATGTCGGCACATGGCGGTCTGTCTTTGACTATCTTCCGATTCTAACAGGTGCATTTTAATCTTGAAGGAGCTTTATGGTGTCAAAGCTGATACGTCTCTGTGCGTTCGTAAGTCTTTTTGTTGTCTGTGTTTATGCGCGCGCTGTTGCCATGGAAGCGGCACAAGAAGCATCTATTGACGCTCAATATTTCGAAGATCTCAGTCAGGCCCTTGACGATATGAATTTTCATGCGGTGCTTGTGATGCGTGGAGATGAGGTGCTGTATGAAAAATACTTTTCGCGCCCCGATGAAAATTGGGGAGAGGGCCTTGGTCTTGTGGCGCATAGCGCGGAGACTCTGCATGATTTACGGTCGGGTACCAAAAGTATCGTCTCGGCTTTAATCGGCATCGCGATAGATAAAGGTTTTCTCCCAGGACTGGATGTCCCGATTCGTGATGTACTCGATAAAGCATATTTTGCCAACACACCACAGACATCTGAGATGCAATCCCTGACGCTGAAACATGTATTAACGATGAGTGCGGGTTTTACTTGGGATGAAACCACCCCTTATACAGATTCGGCAAATCCTGAAATTTGGATGTGGGAGAGTGACACCCCCGTGCGCTTTGCCTTAAGTCGCCCTTTTGAAACGCCTCCTGGTGACCGATACAACTACAATGGCGGTCTCACGCAAATCTTGATTGCCATTCTTGAAGACAGCACAGGCATGCCGGCGAAAGATTTTGCGAAGCAATATCTCTTTGATCCGCTAGAGATTAAAAAGTTCCATTGGGTCACTCATCGCAGTGGCCAAGTATGGGGTGCATCGGGTTTGCGTTTAACGGCACAAGATTTTGCAAAACTTGGACGATTGTATTTGCAGCGTGGGGAATGGAACGGGCAGCAGGTTTTACCTGTCACATGGGTCGAGGCAACTTTCACGCCGCATGTTCAAACGCCATTGCCCGTCAAATATGCTTATGGCTTGCATTGGTTCTTGCCAGGCTATGTGCAAGATGGTCGGCCGCTTAAAGCGGCACTTGCATCTGGCAATGGGGGACAGTCCCTCTTTCTTATGCCAGAGCATGACCTTACTGTTGTCACCTTTGCGGGATATTACAACCAATTCCCTGCAACCATTGTCATGCCGCAACGGCTCATGCAAAACTACATTCTGCCTGCAATTGGTCTGACAAACGTTAAGCTTGGTTTGCGAAAAGCGCCGATATAAGAAGATTAAAGCTTTAGCTTTATGCAGCGACGTCGATGCCTTTTTCGGTGAAATAGTCGCGCAACTCGCCTTGCTCGAACATGTCTTTGATAATGTCACATCCGCCGACGAACTCACCTTTCACGTAAAGCTGCGGGATGGTTGGCCAATCACTGTAATCCTTGATGCCCTGACGTAGATCCTCGCTCTCCAGCACGTTGATGGTGCGGAACTGCACATTGAGATAGGTCAGAATTTGCACCACTTGGCTGGAAAACCCACATTGCGGGAACACGGGCGTGCCTTTCATGAACAAAACAACGTCATGGTCTTCCACGTATTTTTTGATATTCGCGAGAATGGGGTTTTCACTCATGGTTAGCTCTGCTTACGGTTCAAATGAATAACTTAGTGTGTAACTAGGTCTTTTGTCCTGTGGGGTCAAGGTCTGTTGCGAGAGAATCGCAATCATGTATCCGCTCTAAGGATAAAATTAAGTAGGGATAGAAGTTTCAAGCTGTAGGGCATGGAGGGCCTCTCCCATATTGCCTTTCAGCGCTTTGTAAACCATTTGGTGCTGTTGCACCCGCGTCTTGCCAGCAAAGCTCGCGGCGATCACCTCGGCTTTATAATGATCGCCATCGCCGCGGAGGTCCGTGATGATCACTTTGGCATCGGGAATGCCCTCAAGGATCAGTGTTTCGATTTCTTGGGCTGTCATCGCCATCGTTATGTCGCTCCATTTTAAAGTCCTTCTTCCTCTTGGGGAGAAGGGGAGGATGAGGGGGAATTAAGATGCCGCCGCCATAAATGCGGGCATCCAGCGTTCGTGCGATCCGCGCAAGCTATTCACCGTCACCGTATGCTGTCCATTGATCGATATCGCATCGCTGCCGACTTGTCCAAGGATGGTCGCGGGAACGCCAGCATTTTCTGCATCGCGGATAATGGTCTCGGCACCCTGCGCCGTAACGCTGATCACGTAACGGCTCTGATCTTCGCCAAAGAGATAAGCATGAGTCGTATCGCGCGGTGCGTCAATATTGGCGCCAATGCCACCTGCCATGGCCATTTCAGCCACCGTGACAAGCAGGCCGCCATCGGCGACATCGTGTACAGCGGAGACACGTTTCCCTTCAATCAGTGAGCGGACGAAATCGCCATTGCGGCGCTCTGTCCCCAAATCAACCGGCGGCGGCGCCCCGTCTTCATTGCCGTGGATCTCACGGGCGAAAATCGACGAGCCAAGATGACCTTTGGTGTCGCCGATCACAATCAGGAGTTCGCCGGAGTCTTTCAGCGCCATGTCCATGCGCTTGTCGAGGTCTTTCAACAGCCCGACGCCGCCAATGGCGGGGGTGGGGTAAATCGCTTCACCATTGGTTTCGTTGTAAAGCGACACATTGCCCGACACGATGGGGAAATCAAGCGCGTCTCCGGCTTCGCCCATGCCCCGCAAGCAGCCGACAAATTGTCCCATAATGTCCGGCTTTTCCGGATTGCCGAAATTCAAACAATCGGTCATGCCAAGCGGTGTCGCGCCAACGGCGGTCAAGTTGCGCCAGGTTTCGGCGACGGCTTGCTTGCCGCCTTCATGGGGATCGGCAAAGCAATAACGCGGCGTGACGTCGGTGGAGATCGCGACACCTTTATTGGTGCCATGAATGCGCACGATGGCTGCATCCCCGCCCGGTGTTTGCACCGTATCGCCCATCACCGTGTGATCGTATTGCTGCCAAATCCAGCGCCGCGAGGCGAGATCCGGACAGCCGACAAGTTGTTTCAGCGTTGCGCCATAATCAGCAGGTTCGGCAAATGTATCGGCGGGCAATGTATCCCGCTTTGGTGTCGGCTCCCATGGCCGGTCATATATTGGCGCTGCATCGGTGAGCGCATCGACCGGCATGTCGGCGACGATCTCGCCTTTGAACTCTAAGACCAGATGATGGGTGTCGGTGGTGATGCCGATGACGGCGAAATCAAGGCCCCACTTTTGGAACACTTTGTGCGCGTCATCCTCTTTGCCGGGCTTGAGCACCATCAGCATGCGCTCTTGGCTTTCTGACAGCATCATTTCGTAAGGCAGCATAGCCTCTTCCCGGCACGGCACTTTGTCGAGGTTGAAATGGATGCCCACACCGCCTTTGTCGGCCATCTCCACAGAAGAGGAGGTGAGGCCCGCCGCCCCCATATCCTGAATAGCGATAATGGCGTCCGATGACATTAATTCCAGGCAGGCTTCGAGAAGAAGTTTTTCGGCGAACGGATCGCCCACTTGCACCGTAGGGCGCTTTTCGTCCGAGTCATCGTCAAATTCCGCAGACGCCATGGTGGCGCCGTGAATGCCATCGCGACCTGTTTTAGAGCCAACATAGACAACCGGATTGCCAACGCCTTTGGCGGCGGAATAAAAAATCTTATCCGTCTCGACAAGTCCAACGGTCATGGCGTTCACCAGGATGTTGCCGTTATAGCGTTTGTGAAAGTTCACTTCGCCGCCAACCGTGGGCACGCCCATGCAATTGCCATAACCGCCAATCCCAGCCACCACGCCGGATAAGAGATGCCGGGTTTTGTCATGGGAGGGATCGCCAAAGCGCAAGGCGTTCATGTTGGCAATCGGGCGCGCGCCCATGGTGAACACGTCGCGCATAATACCGCCCACCCCGGTCGCCGCGCCTTGATAGGGCTCGATGTAAGAGGGGTGGTTGTGGCTTTCCATTTTAAAGACGGCGGCTTGGCCATCGCCGAGATCGACAATCCCGGCGTTTTCGCCTGGACCGCAGATCACTTGCGGCCCTGTTGTCGGCAGGCCTGCGAGATGTTTGCGGGATGATTTATAAGAGCAGTGCTCGGACCACATGACCGAAAAAATCCCAAGCTCGGTGGTGTTCGGCGCGCGGCCCATTTTCTCAACAATAAGCGCATATTCATCCGGCGTCAGGCCGTGTTCGGTGACGGTTTCGGGCGTGATGCCATCGCTATACGGAAGCTCACTCATGCGACTGCCTCTAAAATACTTTCAAACATCGCCGCGCCATCAGTGCCGCCAAGGATGGGCGCGATCACGCGTTCGGGATGCGGCATCATGCCAAGCACATTGCCGTTGGCGTTCAAAATGCCCGCAATGTCGTTCTGCGATCCGTTCGGGTTGTCAACGTAACGAAAGGCAATGCGGTTTTGATCTTCTAAGTCTTTGAGTGTGTCAGCATCGGCAAAGTAATTGCCATCATGATGGGCAACAGGCACAGCAATCTGATCGCCTTTGTTGTAATGACGCGTAAAGAGGGTTTCGTTGTTTTCAACCCGCAAATGCACGGTCTTGCAGACAAAGGTCAAACCGGCATTCCGCATCAACACACCCGGCAAAAGCCCGGATTCAGTCAGCACCTGAAAACCGTTGCAAATGCCAAGCACTGGTGTGCCATTATGCGCCGCTTTGATCACCTCGCGCATAATCGGCGACCTGGCCGCCATCGCGCCGGAGCGCAAATAGTCGCCGTAGGAAAACCCGCCGGGCAGGAGAATAAAATCGACAGGGGGCAGGTCGGTCTCCCCATGCCAGACCATATGTGGCGCAGCGCCGCTGACAGCTTCGAGCGCCACAGCCGCATCACGATCACAATTGGATGCGGGAAAAACGATAACAGCAGATTTCACGAGTAGGCTCTTTTGTTTTAAGCGTCGAGATCAATGACGTAATTTTCAATGACGGTGTTGGCGAGAAGCTTTTCGCACATGGCTGTGACATCAGCGCGGGCTTTTTCTGGATCTGTTTCTGTGAGATCGAGCTCGATGTATTTGCCCTGACGCACATCCCCGACGCCAGCAAACCCAAGATCGGCAAGGGAATGTTCAATGGCTTTCCCTTGAGGGTCTAAAACCCCTGATTTCAATGTAATGTGCACGCGTGCTTTCATGTTCAATGCTCAACTCTTATCACTGACGAGCCGGGGGCCCTTTGTGGTGTCGTTTCCGCCTGACTCAGGCATGATTCCCAAACGTTTGGCAACCTCG
>JANQLI010000337.1 GCA_028280675.1 Alphaproteobacteria bacterium | reverse complement strand
CTTTGATGTTGGTGGATCCATGGACCCACATATCAAACTCTGTGAGGAGCTGTTCTCTGCGGCGCGGGCTGAATTTAAACATATGGACTTTTACTACTTTCATAACTGCCTTTACGAAGGTGTGTGGAAGGATAATCGCCGCCGCTATAACGAACAAATCCCCACCTGGGACGTGCTGCATAAGTATCCGCATGACTATAAAGTGATCTTTGTCGGCGACGCGACAATGAGTCCGTATGAAATCACCTATCCCGGCGGCGCTGTCGAACATTGGAACGAAGAAGCAGGCGCTGTTTGGTTACAACGCGTCACACAAATCTATGAGCATGTGGTGTGGCTCAACCCGATCGCACAAGGCCATTGGCGCTACACACAATCGATCAATATGATCCAGCAAATCATGTGTGACCGCATGTTTCCGCTTACACTTGATGGTCTTGACCGCGCCATGCGGGAACTCAGCCGATAAAGAACACGATAGGAGGACACTATGCCCAAACCGACCAATATCAATGATGTTGAGTGGATGGAATTTGGCAATGGCAAGACCTTTACCTCTCACCGCAAAGGTCTCACACCACGAATGGGCGGACAAGGTATCGGATGCTCTGCATTTAAAGTTGGGCCAGGAAAAAGCGCGTTTCCAAAGCACGCTCATCTCGCAAATGACGAAGCCATTTTTGTTCTCAAGGGCAAAGCCACAATGCATATGGGCGACGACACGTTCGAGGTCAAAGAGGGCGATTATGTCCCGTTGCCGAAAGGCGAAGCTTACGCCCATCGTCTTGTGAATACATCAGATGACGATATTGAGTATTTATGTCTCTCGACAATGATACCTGTTGAAGTTGTTTTCTATCCCGACTCGAACAAAACAGGAGTCTTCGAAGTGAGCGATGGCCAATTTAAAGCAGAAATGTATGACCGCACTGGCGTCGATTATTGGAAAGGGGAAGATGACGACTAAGGCGCTAACGCGCAACAGCATGTCCCCAATAATTGTAACTTAATATTTTTGCTGAATTAGGAAGATAGCCCTCTTCCATTTTCTCGCATTGAAAACCGCCTTCTAAAATGATCGCCGGAATATCCCGGTTCATATTGCAACCCCCGCCCAATTTTTTCCAGATAGGGTTTAAACGGTTTTGCCACTTTAATATGGCTTCATCCGGCGCCTTGCCATGTTCGCAAAAGATCATTCGTCCGCCAGGTTTCAACACACGGCGCATCCCGTGCAATGCCTTGACCGCATCAGGAATGGTGCACATGGTGTAAGTGATCATGATCGTATCCGCACTATTGTCATCAAGCGGGATGTCCTCACCAGGCAAATCGAGAAAGTCCACCTCAAAGGAAAGCTTTTCCGCATGCGGGCGCGCCAGAGCCCGCATTTCCTCAGCCGGTTCCAAGGCCCATAACTTCTCAACTTTTGCAGGGTCATAGAAAGCAAAATTGTGGCCTGCCCCAACGCCAATCTCGAGCACACGGCCCTCTGCTAAAGGGACAACTTTTTCGCGCTGTTTCATAATGGGCTTTTGGCCCATTGCGACATTTAGACCCCGCGGGAGGATATATTTCTCATAAAAACCCATAGCCATAGCTCCTTCCAGCCCACTTGGATTGGCCTGGATCACCCACGAACGCGGTATTTTGCCTCGCTTCTGCAGGTAATCATAGACAAATGCCCTGAAATTGGCCAATTAAGAGGCCAGTATAACCAATGATGGACGATATGGACCAGGTACGTCAGAGAGTAGATGACACCCCTCCAACGGAAGGGGGTCAGAACACCGAGCCCATGCCGGCAAGCGCATGCGCATCAATGTCAGATGTCCGCCGGGAGATTGATCGCTTGGACCGCTTGATCGTCGCTCTTATCGCGGACCGCCAGACCTATATCGAAGCCGCCGGGCGCATCAAATCAGACCGCACAAACGTGCACGATGCTGTACGTATTGAAGATGTCATCAAAAAGGTTCTCGCAGAAGCAGCCCGTCAAGGTTTGGATAAAGATATTGCCGAACCGGTATGGCGCACATTAATCGAACGCTGCATTGCGCATGAATATAAGATCTATGATGATCATAATGACGGCACTTAAGCAGCGTCAATCTCACGGAGATAATTGTCAATAGACTGAGCAACAGCAGCAACGGCTTCAGTCAATTTATGATAAGCCGCTTCATGCTCTTCGAGAGAATTTTCTGGTCCCAGCTCCTCGGCTTTAGCGCACAGATCAGCAAGCAACCATGCGCCAATACCACGCGCCGACCCTTTGAGTGAATGCGCCGCCGCAGTCCATGCATCCGAATCTTCTGAATCATGGAGAGCTTTCAACCACATCTCTGCTTGCGTGACAAACATGCGTAATATTTCCGCCTCTAAGGATTCATCCCTATCGGTGTATTTGGCCAAATGCTCAAAGTCGATTAATGACTGCGACATGCCCCGTTCCTTTTCCTAACAGGTTCTTAATGCCCAAAACGACAAGATAGCTGTTTGACCTGAGGATTTGGTTAACGGCACAAGATAAATCAGCTTTTTCCACCTCAATCATACATTGGGTAAGAAAACCGTGCCTTGAAGAAACGTCACCGCGCGCCCAGCGAGAAGCACCCTGTCTCCCTGAAGTTCGCACACCACTTCCCCTCCGCGTTGCGATATTTGGTGCCCGGTTAATTGATGACGGCCCAATTTGTCCGCCCAAAACGGCGCGAGCACACAATGCGCAG
>JANQLI010000317.1 GCA_028280675.1 Alphaproteobacteria bacterium | reverse complement strand
TCAAATCCTTGATGATCTGTTAGATGCGACCGGAGAGGTCGAAAGTGTTGGAAAAGATGTTGGCCAAGATGCCGGAAAACCCACTTTCGCGTCGCTCCTTGGTGTCAAGGAAGCCGAGCAAATAGCACAGCAAGAGGTTGAGACCGCGATGCAAGCTGTGACGTTCACCGGCGATAATATCACTGCCTTTGCAAGCATCGCACACATGATGCTAGATGCCCATATGAAAAAAGCCCCACATCACCAATCCCTTGAAAATCTCAATAAGGTGCTAGAAAGTTATTAGGAACTTTCTAATCTTTTTGTTAAGTGATAGGCTTCTCATGTGAGAGCGAACCTATTCTGACGTACATATAATGCTAGCCAATCTTATTCTCTTATTTCTATCAGTCCTAGCTATGGAAGCGATAGCAAACATTACACATCGTTATGTGATGCACGGATTCTTATGGGTATTACACGAATCGCACCATAGACCGCGCACGGGCACTTTTGAGTTAAATGATTTGTTTGCTTTCTTCTTTAGTGTGCCGTCAATCTTGTTGATTTATGTGGGCAGTTATCATTATGGGCCAGCTTTGTGGGTCGGTTTGGGGATTGCAATATATGGACTGATCTATTTCATTTTCCATGATGTCATCGTGCATAATCGTCTGGCGTTCCCATATAAGTTCAAAAGCGCATATATGCTGCGTATTATTCAAGCACATAAGTTACATCATGCCGTAAGTGCTAAACATGGCGCGGTGTCGTTTGGTTTTCTTTACGCCCGGCCTGCCCGTGAATTGAAGGCCGAATTAAAGCGTCTTGCTGGATAATTGTTCTCCGATCAATCCCATGATCGTGTCCACAAACCATGACGGTCCCCATCATGATAGGTTTTGGGCTGTAGTCGAGTCGCTAATGCGAGAGTTCCCGCTTTAGCAGCAAGAAAGACTTTTTGATTCCTACTAATAATGGATCGCTGTTTCAGAGCTGGTGGGCCAGCCCTTAGAATTTGCTGCCCAATTTCACGATAAACATAATGTGCTACGCCGATAGCCCAAGCGGAGCGAAAACTTAAATGCGGTAATCCTTTGAGAGAAGAGATGTAAAAACGTTCAGCCTCTAGGAGCATACGACGAGCGACGCAATAGAGTTGTTCGGTATGCTGTGGGAATTGGGAGGGATCGATAGGAACGTTTGCTTCATCAAGCCATTGCTGAGGAAGATAAATACGCCCAACAGACGCATCCTCAAGAATATCACGGCAAATATTGGTCAGTTGGAAGGCAAGACCTAAATCACAGGCCCGATTCAATATCCTTTTGTCGCGCACGCCCATGATCATGGCCATCATCAGTCCCACGACGCCAGCGACGTGATAACAATAGGTGAGAACGTCATCAATCGTGTCATAGCGGCGTTCGTCCACATCCATGGCAAATCCATCGATAAGCTCACGTGGATGAATGGCAGGAATTTCACAGTCTTTGACGACGCGCTGCAGACCGACAAAGATGGGATCTGCGATTACTTGACCAGATGTCGCATTTTGCGTTTCTGTGTAAAGGTAGTCTAAGGCTGTCGTGTGCTCTTGCTTTGATTGTTTCGTTTGGCCGAAACCTAATTCTTGCCCATCGATCACATCATCGCAATAACGGCACCATGCATAAAGCATGTAGGCATGCTCACGTGTTTGCGTGTTAAAAAGCCGGGCGGCTGTGGCAAAACTCTTAGACCCTTGTTCAATGATGGCACGGCTTTGTTCGACGATATTGTCCATATTTTCTGGGATTTCAGTGTCTACAGTCATTTACTTGAAATCCTCGATTATCAATCCGGCAGTTGCTTTTGCGGAGCCGACCACTCCTGGGATTCCAGCTCCTGGATGTGTTCCGGCACCAACAATATAAAGTCCTTTGATGTTAGCATCGCGGTTATGGGGTCGAAAGTAAGCGCTCTGCGTCAGAATGGGTTCAAGAGAAAATGCGGAGCCAAGATGGGCGTTGAGTTCTGTCTTAAAATCCGTTGGAGAGAAATGACTTGCGGTAACCAGGTTCTCTTTGAGGCCCGGCAGATAACGTTGGTCGAGATAGTCTAATATTTTATTTTGATACGTCTCGCCGAACTGCGCCCAATCAATGTCTGTTGTTCCGAGATTTGGCACCGGTGAGAGAGCATAAAAGGTCATACAGCCGTCTGGTGCCAAAGAAGGATCGGTGACGCTAGGCGCATGAAGATAGAGTGAGAAATCGTCAGCTAAGTCTGGACCATTATAGATTTCCCCTATGAGATCTTTGTAGCGTGGTCCAAATAAAATGCTGTGATGACAAAGATTGTCATAGATTTTCTTCACGCCAAAATATGTCACAAATAAAGAGGGGCTAAATCTCTTTCTCTTTAATTGGCGGGTCGTTTGCGCCGCAATTGGATTGTCTGAAAGCAATCTGTCATAGGTGTGAACAACATCCGCATTACTGACGACCAAATCAACGTCATATTTTTCGCCTGAGTTTGTGATCACGTTGGCGATGGCGCCGTTTGAAGTTTGAATGTGTTGTATTGGCTGTTCCAAATGGAGAGACCCTCCAAGATCTTGGAAGAGTTTAGCGAGTCCCTGCACTAAGGCTCCAGTTCCGCCGCGTGCAAATAAGACCCCCCACTTTCGCTCAAGTGGATGAATCAATGTGTAAATAGCAGAAGTCGTGAAGGGATTGCCGCCAACCAACAATGTGTGAAAGCTGAATGCCTGCCTTAATTGCTCATCTTTGATGAATTTTGCAACCATGCTGTACACGCTGCGATAACTTTGCAGGCGTATAAGTTGCGGCGCTGCTTGAAGCATTGAACGGAAATCCAGAAAAGGAACGTGTCCTAATTTCAGATAACCTTCCTCGAACACTTCCTCGGTATAAGCTAGGAAGCGACGGTACCCATCTTCATCGTCGGGATTCTTGCGCTTGATTTGATTATACAAAAGATCATCATCATTTGTGTAATCGAACTGATACCCATCTTCCCAATATAAACGATAGAACGGCTGAATAGGCTCCAAGGTGACATAATCTGCTATGTTCCGGTTGCTGAGTGTAAAAAGTTCTTCAAGACAGGATGGGTCTGTGATGACTGTTGGGCCTGCGTCGAATGTAAAACCTTGCTGCTCATATACGTAAGCCCGTCCTCCCGGCCGATCCCGTTTCTCGAAAAGGTGGACATCGAACCCATTCGCCTGAAGACGAATAGCGATGGCTAGTCCGCCAAATCCACTACCGATGACAGCTACTTTTGGCATTCTCTTCCTAAACCTTTTGCTTTTGCGCCGCTAAGCATTGCGATTCAGACAAACAGCGAAGAGCCCTTCCAATGGGCACCGGTGGTTTCCCAATCAGCAACCGTATTTTGTCTGTCAGCGTGAGGTGACCAGCATAAAACCGGTCAATGAGTCTAAATGGTAATTGATAGAACCGCGCCAGCACCTTGTGACGCTCTTCCGGTAAGGCTGCCTGATACAACATGCGATTAAGAAACCGATAAAATCCTGTCTTTTCCCAATTTTCTATGGAGTATGTTTTAATTGTCTCTGCAAGTGACTTGCTGTTAATTGACGATAACCGACCAATCTTATCTGCCAATCGAACCGCATAAGCCAGTGAATAGCCTGTTGTTGGATTGAAAAGGGCAGCCCTCAATCCGCTGCATGTGATTAAATTTTTCTCATTCCAAAATTTTTGTATATCGCCAGCCATGGTGATTGGAAGAATACCTTTCTCTATTCGTCTTACAGAGTCAATTTTCCACCCTTGTTGCGAGGCGTAGTTCTCTATGCCGTTATTAAGTGTTTCTGAATCAAGGTTGGCGTGATCACTATAATAGGTGTCCTCTATAAGAAGCGTGTGAGTATCATAAGGCAAGGTATATACGAAACGATAGCCATCTAGCTGTGGAACACGAGCGTCCATGATGATAGGGACATCTCGGCCATGGGGATTGGAGCACACCACTTCCCAGCCGATAAACTTCTGGTATCCGACAGCGAGTTCATTGCTTTTCTCGAAGCCTCGCCCGTCGATGACAGCGTTTGCTTGTAAGCATCGCCCGTCCTCCAAAACAACTTCCCTCGCTGTAACCTTTTGAATGCGTGTGTTCGTCATCACCTCATCCGATAGGTGCTTCGTGAGCACGTGGTGGAATCGCTCCGACGAGATAGAGTAATAAGCGCTTGGTATTTCCCGTTTATAGGATTGAAAAACGACTTCATAGTATGGCCATTGATGCACAATGAATGGCCTTATCCACTCATGTTGTTCTGGTGTTAAATCCTTCTCATGGAATGACCAGGTATGGTTGCCGCCAAGATGATCATCTTGCTCGATGATAAGAATGTTAAGGTGTGGATGTGATTGCTTTAGG
Source organism: Alphaproteobacteria bacterium (assembly GCA_028280675.1). GTDB lineage: Bacteria > Pseudomonadota > Alphaproteobacteria > SMXP01 > SMXP01 > JANQLI01. Next base: position 3,184 of record JANQLI010000317.1, on the reverse strand, counting down.
CGAAAGGCGATGAGTCCGTTTGCAAGCCCCCCACCCGCGAAGATAATATCCCATTTGTCTTCGGTGATTGTCATTCGTCAATAAGTTTCTAGAAAACCACATCAAAAGTTAAACCGGCGAGAAGGAAAAAGACTATCAAACTGGTTTTGGATTGACTATATTTATCCACGATTCAGGGTGGTTTTACACCCCAGTTTTTGATGGCGTGTTTTCTGTGAGGATCGGGGGAGTTTATTGCAAAATGGGGGCACTTGAGTTTGGCTATACCTTTTTTGCGCTCACCGCCATTATCGCGGCACGTTATTTTTTAGTGGCTGGATTATTTCATTATGCCTTACTCAGTGCTGAGCAACCTCGTATTTATGCAATGAAATTGTCAAGCAGACGGCCCAATATTGCGGCAATGAAAAAAGAAATCTATTGGTCGATCATTTCATCATTTATTTATGCTTTGCCTGCAACCGCAGTCCTTATGCTTTGGCAAAATGGCGGCACACAGCTTTACACAAATGTTGATGAATATGGATGGGTTTATATTCCCTTCAGTATAGGTCTCTATTTATTTTTGCACGACACCTATTTCTATTGGACACACCGGGCCATGCATCTGCCGCACTTATTCTCTTTCTTTCATAAAGTTCATCATGAATCGCGTCCAACCTCGCCGTGGGCGGCCTTTTCTTTTCATCCAAGTGAGTCCCTGGTTGGAGCCATTTTTCTGCCGTTTCTAGCGCTTTTTATTCCCATCCATATTGGCGCTCTTCTCTTTATTCTCACGCTGATGACAGTTTGTGCAGTGTTAAATCATTCTGGTTATGAAGTCATTCGTGATTCTTGGATCAAAAAGGGGTTTTTAGGAAGGCATTTTATCACAGCGACACACCATAATGTGCATCATGAAAATTATCATGTGAATTTTGGCCTTTACTTTCGTTTCTGGGATAAGCTTATGAAAACAGATTTATTTGATGTTAATATTGATGGTCAATTAGATAGTATAGATGCTGCAAAATGATTGAGTGAATTATGCTGAGGAAATCACACAAATTTTTGATCTGGCCCAAAGTCGCTAGCATTATTTTATTTATTAGCGATGGTGCATATGCAGCTGACCTCACTATTCGCATTGATAATATGGATTCAAATGTGGGACAGGTGGTGGTCGCGATATTTGATTCAGATGAAGGTTTTTTGAAACAGCCTATACGAGAAGATTTCATTACAACCGATAAGAATGAAGTTGTCTTTGCATTTAAAGATATCATCCCTGGAGACTATGCCATCAGCGCATTTCATGATCGCAATGCGAATGGTAAACTCGATACAAATTTTTTAGGTATTCCAAACGAGCCTTTTGGCTTTTCCAACAACCCAAAGATTTTGTTTGGACCGCCAAGTTTTACTCAATCTAAAATCAACATTCTCGATCAAGATATATCGCTCAACATGAGACTACACTCCTTTTAGGAAGACCTGTCTTGCTTGGTTAAGCATTCCAAGCAATCTCAATCACGACAAATTAATACATCGCGAGGTTTAAGCGAGGCTTTCTGATCCAAAAGATTTATATAAGCATTAAGCATGGCGCACCCGGCACGATTCACCAATATATCATTTGGGCGGCCTCTGCCTTCGAAGGCTTCTCTAGCACGTTGATTTAAATGACTTTTTCAACGATTTCAAAAAGTTAGCATCACTGAATGTCGCTATCCGTCACTCCCAACTGTGCCAAAATTGTGCTGTTTATACTGTCATCTCTTGCTGATTTAACGGACACTCAGGTGAGTTATGGTGCTCACACAACATTGCGGTGGATTGCCGACAATAATGGCAGAGAGCGTGGTTATGCGGCAGAACAACGCGATCGTTCTGCACATCAAAACCTTGTTGGCGGAACTTCTTGAGGATGCGTGAAAAGGTCTCGGGGCGCATATCGAGGTATGCGGCAGCCAAAGCTTTTTCGTAAGGGATATTGATGTGGGTGTCAGTGTTTCCGTTTTCCAACATGAGTCGGAGTAAAAACCAGCCGACACGTTCTTCAGCCGAGGCAAGGCGGGATTGCTCAATCTGGTGAATAAGTTGTTGCGAGCGCAGGGAAATATTGTTGATAATGTTGTAACTTAATTCTTGGCTGTCACGCACGGATTGCCGCAGGAGGGGTGCTGGCAGACTGATCATCGTCGCGTCTTCTGCCACTTGCACGCTATAGGGTGCGGGTGAGTCAAGGATCGCTGACGTTTCCAACACCGTATCGCCACTACTCAGCATTTGTAGAATCGTTTCGTCGCCGCTTGGTGTGGAATTATATATTTTGATCCAGCCATGAAGAATAACGTAAATTCGCATCGCTGGTTCGCCTTGATGAATCAAAAGCTTGCCACGCGGATAATGGCGAATGCTGGATTTTTGTAACAAGCTCTCAAGATCGCTGTCCGATAATGATTTAAATAGGGGGATAGCCTGCAAGATTGCCTTATTCGGTTTGACGGTTTGATTCGTTCTCGGCGGCACGGTGTCTGATGATGCAGCTCCAGATAGTCTGTCGCCAACGAGTGTTTCGAGAAGCGCCAATTCGGTTTCGCGCATCAAATCGATTTTACGCGTCATCAATTGGAACCAATCGGTGACGGATATATGTGCATTCGATGTTTGAATATCAGAGAGGTGGTCCAGCTCCTGCGTATGAATACTCTCAAGACATTGCGACACAAGTTTCTTTTGTATATCACTCGCGAAATTCAAAAAGGCATGATAATATGAATCTTGCTCGGCAATAAGCGCTTCCATGCGATCATGATATTCGCTTTGCACGGCGCTTTCCGTATGAAAACCATGCACCCCGAGGGCTCTTTGTCGCCCCGTCCGTTCTTTCCATTGCAGAAATTTATTCAGAGCACCAAGCTGTGTTGGATTGACCGCTGGACTTAACCGGGCAATTTCTAACATGGAATCGATAATGATCATACTGTACTTGTATGTATAATCATTGATCGCGTGACTAAAGCTGGTTTGTTGGTGTAATACGTCGCTGCGGAATTGCGGAAGCTGCTGCAACGCGTTCATTAATGCGTCTAGGATGTTGTGTTGCGCTTCATTTAAGCGCAAAGAATGATGTTGATCATTGATGATGTGGTTTAAGTCTGCGATAGCATGATCGGTCTGTTTGCGCTGGGTGGCCATTTCC
>JANQLI010000312.1 GCA_028280675.1 Alphaproteobacteria bacterium | reverse complement strand
GAGGAGGGCTGAAAGCCCGTCTCGAAGGGTCAAGGAAATGGCTCATTGTCTTGGGGATAATCTTCCCGCCGGAACATGCGCTTCCACCAGGGCATGCGGCGCTTTTTGGCTTCTTCATCGAGATCGATAAACGGCTTCTCTGTTTTTGGTTTCATCACCGCACGCTGCTGTTGCGACACCGCAACCTCACGCAAGACATTGGCGCGGCGGTCTTGGAAGACCTGATCCGCGGGTTTGTGGTGCGCGTCTTTCAACACCTCTGCGCTATAATCCGCCATCACTTGCTGGGCGGCAAGCGCGGGATTGTCTTCAAAACGCATATGCTTTTGCGTGGGCGCGTCCCAGCTTTCCGCTTCGCGCGGGGAATGGTAATGGGCGCGGTGCCGCCAGTCCTCCATGGACAACGGGGCCTCGCGCTTATTCCGGCCTAAAGCGTCTTTTATTTTCCGTGGCATGGTGAACCCTCCACTTTTTTACTCTCAGTGACTATAGCACACAGCCCTGTTAAGAGCGAATCTGCTTCTGCTTGTGTTTTGGGTGCTTCACCCAGGTAAACCCTTCCGGCGTCAGCAGCGCCACATCAATGTCCCCGCCGACGGTTTCAATCTCCAGGCTGACTTGTTGCTGGAACGAATTGAGATTGACCAAGGCTTCCGCCGTATTGGCCAAATCCATCTCTGGCAAAGCCTGAATGGCGCTATAGACCGGCACCATGTGATACATCGCTTGATGCTGAAAAATCGTGCCGAAGAAATCATTGATCGTCTCGCCAAGATCTTCTTCCTGCATGGCTTCTATGGCATGTTCGACTTGTTCCTCAGTCAAGCCAGGGATCGCGCCGAGGATCTGATCCATGAGGCGCGGCACCAACTCAAAGGTTTTATAAATCAGCAGATTTTCAATATCGGGATCGATTCCATAAAGCAGTGTACGGATCATCCGGTCTTGCGCAAAGGGCTGAATAACCACCGGCTCTTCATTGGTGAGCTGGGTAAAAATATGTTTGCCGCGCTTTAAGAACCCGCCAATCACATTCGAGACTTCAAAAGAGCAAATCTCAGGATAATGCTGCCCCTTGCCATAGCCGGTGAACACAATGCCTGAATAAGGCCAACCTTGCGGAAAATAATGTTTTGTCGCAATGATCACCGGCAGCTCATGCACCTTGGCCAGCACATCTTCCGCCAAGTCATGCCGCCGTGTGAATTCTCCTAAGACGGTTTCAATTTCATTTGCGTATTTTTTGCGGATGGAGTCCGCATAGCCATTGGGGTAATGGGTTAAATCGTCACGCGGTTCGTCCCAATCGGTCAGCATAATCCGGTCATAAATTTGCCCGACAGCCATCCCCACCAATTCGCCTTGGTCAGGCACCGCCCCTGCCCCAGTGTTGGCGGCAATGAGATTGCGGATCGCTTGAGCACGGGATTCAATGGTGTGCACCATGCTTTTGAGCATCAGCTCATATTGTTCCCGCTGAAGCTTTTCCGGAAACAGCTTGGCGTTCTTATCCAAGAACTTAAAGAAGTCGTTCGCGTAGTCTTCCACCGTACTGAATTTTGGATTGCGGGCTTGGGAAATATAAGCATTGATCACCGTCTTCCACGGCAGGCCCATGATCTCTGCATTGGCGTAGATCATCATGGCAATGGGGCGGCCTTTGGAAATTTCAAAAAGCTTTTCAACGCCTGTAAACGTCTTGCGTGGCACGCCATCGACAGCCACGGTGACCACGCTGTCCGCCGCTACGGCCACCGCTTTATTATTCATGAGTACGACTTCTGACGTCACAGCTTATAGAACTCCCCACCCGCATCTGTGTCCCATGATGTCTCAGGACGACTGACGCGATACTCTGATACGTGCCCCTAAGGATTACCCCAAAACGCTAGCTTCGCAAATTTTTTGCGGTCTTGCGAGTCCCTCGCTCTTAGCACATTAACCACGACCCATAAGTTTTTGACTTAGCGTGTCTTTTCGGCATGATCATGGCAATGCAAAAGGCACGCATCGCCATAGGAATAGAATCTGTAACCCTTTGAGATTGCATGGGAATATGCCGCTTTCATCCTCTCCAAACCGGAAAAAGCGCTGACCAGCATGAATAATGTGGAGCGCGGCAAGTGAAAATTTGTCAGCAACACATCGACCATTTTAAAGCGATAGCCAGGGGTGATAAAAATATCCGTATCACCAGAAAAGGCGCTGATCTGTCCCGGCGCTGTGGCTGCGCTTTCCAAAAGGCGTAAGGCCGTTGTGCCAACAGCCACCACCCGGCGTCCATCCTTTTTCGCGGTGGTAAGGCGGTCCGCCACATCGGCACTTACCTCCCCCCATTCGCTATGCATTTGATGCTCTGCTGTGTCTTCCGCTTTGACCGGCAAGAAGGTGCCCGCCCCCACATGCAACGTGAGTTCTTCAATGGTGACGCCCCGCGTTTTGAGCTCAGCAAACAAATTATCAGTAAAATGAAGACCCGCTGTTGGCGCCGCCACCGCGCCTTCTTTTTGCGCATAGATTGTTTGATAATCCTCAGTATCTTGCGCGTCGATCTCACGCTTTG
>JANQLI010000291.1 GCA_028280675.1 Alphaproteobacteria bacterium | reverse complement strand
TGGAGGCGTAAAGAATTCGCAAAAACGGGATCAAAGACCCCTGGTTTCGGGATCATCAAGCAGGGTTGGCTCATACCCCAGCGCATTGAAAATATGGGGATCATAAAATTCGAGCATTTTGCGTGCGAAGCTTGCCGTTTCGATGTTCAGCGCGGTCGCCCACGCCACATAGAGCGTCGAGGGCACCCGGCCATGACCACTCTCTATCTGAGAGATAAATGTGTAATATTCCAGCGCCAATTGCTTGGCGAGGTCCTTTTGAGTCAATTTCAGCGCCTTACGTTGTGCTTTCAGCCACTGTCCCGCTAATTTGCGGCGTTCTTTGAGCTGTGCCGCCTCACGCACGCTCCCCGTCTCGCGAGACTTTGATGTCATCAGAGTCATGTCGATTTCTCTCCCCCTGACAGCGATAACTTTAAATCTTTAAGTTAAGCAATTACTGTATACCCTATTAACATTCAGGTAGGAAGTGTGACCGTATAGTCAAAGACCATTCTTCCCCGTTTTGGTAAGGTTTCTATGGTAAACGCGGGGCAGGACATGTAATTTCGCGAATACCTCTGCGCATAGACCCGTTAATGGTGTGCATTTGACGCAGAGGACCCAAGGGTACATCTGATGATTAATGCCAAGTCTGCGTTGAATGCTTGCCGCTCTTCTTTTGTCGGGATCGGAGTCTTCAGCTTCTTTATCAACTTGGCGATGTTGGCGGTGCCGCTTTATACCCTGCAACTATTTGATCGCGTTCTGACCAGCCAAAATATGGACACGCTCATCATGCTGTCCATCGCCGTTGGACTAGCGCTGGCGTTGCTTGGTTTTTTGGAAGTGCTGCGCTCGCGCATTATGGTCCGCCTCAGTATATGGCTGGATCGTTATCTCGGGCCTGAGCTTCTGACCTTTAGCATTCGGAGCGCGCCGCAGCTCCCCAGCGGATCTAATCTGCAAAGCTTGCGGGACCTAAGTGCAATCCGAAACTTTGTCTCTGGCGCCGGGGTGTTCCATCTCTTCGATTCTCCGTGGGTGCCAGTCTATGTGCTGGTGATCTTCAGTATGCATCCCCTGCTCGGGTGGATCGCGCTTTTAGGGGCGATCATCCTGTTTGTAATGGCGCTGATCAATGAATTGACGACACGCAAGCTTTTATCGGATGCGAATGCAGTCAGTATCGTGACGCAAAACAATGTGGAGTCGAATGCGCGGAATGCCGAAGCCATTGAAGCCATGGGTATGCTCAATCATGTGGTTGGGCAATGGAAAGCGCAAAGCCGTGAATCTTTAAAATTTCAAACCCTCGCAAGTGATCGCGCCGGATTTATTTCAGGAATCACGAAGGTCATTCGTTTTGGCATTCAAGTGGCGATCATGGGCGTCGGGGTCTATCTTGCCATTCTGCAGGAGATCACGCCGGGCATTATGATTGCGGCCTCGATTATTCTTGGCCGCGCGCTTGCGCCCGTCGAGCAAATGATCGGCACATGGAAAGGCTTTGTCAGCGCCCGGGATGCTTATCATCGGATCAATAAACTTCTGGAGCATCAAATCAGCAAACGCGGTGAAACCACTTTACCACGCCCCAATGGCCATTTGAGCGTAAGCAATGTGACCTATCTTCCACCAGGCAGCGCCACACCAACCGTGCAAGGGGTGACCTTCGATCTGCAACCAGGCGAATCCTGTGGCATCATTGGTCCATCGGCCGCCGGAAAATCCTCACTCGCACGTTTGCTTGTCGGGGTGTGGCAGCCGCGCATGGGACATGTACGCTTAGATAGCGCGGATGTTTACCAATGGAATCGTGACGATTTTGGGCAATATGTTGGCTATCTGCCGCAAGACATTGAACTCTTCGATGGCACCATCAAACGCAACATTGCCCGCATGCAACCGGATCCTAACGATAACAAGGTGATTGCGGCTGCAAAACTCGCTGGCTGTCATGAGCTAATCCTGCACTTGCCAGAAGGCTATGACACCGTGATTGGCGCAACAGGCTATAAACTGTCCGGCGGTCAACGCCAACGGATTGCCTTGGCGCGCGCGCTTTATGGCGATGTGCGCTTCCTGGTATTGGACGAGCCCAATGCCAATCTCGATAGCGAAGGCGAAGAGGCTTTACTCAAAGCACTGGCCGCTGTCAAAGCGCGTCAGATCACGACAATCATTATTTGCCATCGCCCGAGCTTGCTTGCCGGTGTGGATAAATTATTAATGCTGCAAAATGGGCGCCTTGTGACCTTTGGCGATCGCGATGACGTGATGGCGAAAGTCACCCAAGCAAAGAATGTGACTCATCTGCCGCAAAGTGTGAGCGGACAGTCAGCGTAGGAGTGATGAGATGAGTGAGAAGACTGTTCAATTGAAATCCATCATCGCCAAACTGCGTGATGCGATAGCTCCCCTTTTGGAAAAACTGCAACCTTATATAGACAAGCTGCAGCCCTATATTGATGGCGAAAAAAGCAACGCGCCCGCATGGCCGGACGATATGCCAGACACCCCCTATCCGCTCGCCCGCCTCCCGATGATTGCCGGAATTGCCGTCATCCTTCTTTTCTTCGGCAGCTTTTTCTTATGGGGGTTCTTCGCCCCCTTAAGCGGAGCTGCGATTGCGACGGGCCTTGTCACGGTGGATACGAATCGCAAGGCTGTGCAGCATTTGGAAGGTGGAATCGTACAGGACATTCTGGTCAAGGAAGGCGACCGGGTTAACGAAGGCGATCTCCTGATGCGTCTTGACGACACGCGCACCAGCGCCAGTGTGGACCTGGTTCTGGGACAATACCGCTCAACGCTCGCCCGTGTCGCGAGCTTGCAAGCCGAGCAATCTGATCTCCCGATGCCGATCTATCCAACGGAATTAACCGATGCGAAGGATGACTCGGAAGTGCGGGAGATTCTCGATAGTCAAACCAATTTGTTTCGCAGCCGTCAAACATCGTTGCAAGGTCAAGTCGACGTCCTGAATCAGCAGGTGAAGCAATTCGAAGAAGAAATTTCAGGTCTTGAAGCACAAAAAAATTCGGAGACAGCCCAGCTTGAGCTCATCCGCGAAGAAATTAAGGGCGTTCAAGAATTACTTGATAAAGGGCTTGAGCGTAAACCACGCCTGCTGGCCCTGCAACGAGAAGGCGCCGAGATCGAAGGGCGTATTGGTCAGTACACGGCTGAAATTGCCCGCGCCAAACAAAGTGTACTGGAAAATGAATTAAACATTCGTGACATCATCAACCGCTTCAAAACGCAAAGCGCTGAACAATTACGCGAAGCTGAAACTCAGCAAGCTGATTTAGCGGAACGGTTGCGCGCATCGGAAAACCAACAAATGCGCACAGACATCATCGCGCCGCGGACAGGGACGGTGGTGAACCTGCAAGTTCACACGATCGGCGGTGTGATTCAATCGGGACAAACGGTGCTCGAGATTGTGCCCATTGAGGACACGCGTATTGTCGAAGCGCGCGTTAATCCGCGCGACATTGATGAGGTCACTAGCGGACAAAAAGCACAAGTGATTCTGACCGCTTATAATTCACGGCGCACCCCTTATTTAGATGCAGAAGTGACGCAGGTCTCCGCAGATATTTTGCAAGATAAGGTCACCGGCGAAATGTATTATCAAGCACGCGTCTCTGTCGATATGAAACCGCTTCTTGAAGACGACCGCTTTTCAAGCATTGCCCTCATTCCCGGTATGCCGGTGGAAGTGATGATCAAAACAAAAGAGCGCACAGCGCTTGAGTATATTCTTGCACCTTTAAAATCGACTCTGCGCCGCGGCGCCCGCGAAACATAAAACGTTTCTTAGAGGGTCAATGACTTGGCCCGCTCTTCATCTTTTTTGAAAATGGCCGCTTTCGCGTCTTTAAGCTGCTGTTCATAGGCAACACGTTTATCGCCTTTGCGCGGCAAACGGCACACAGATGTCAAACACCGTACTCTGATGAAGTATCCGTCGCGGCTTAAATTGCGCCACAAATCCCACATTTCAGAGCCCGGCAAGTCTTCATCCAACACACCACCTTGACATAAAGAGGTGCGCAGCATCACAGCGCAGGCGGGCAAATCATTCTCTCGCTTTAACCGCCCCCGCACAAAGGGTTTATTTGCGCGCAGCCGTGTTTTCCCTTCACGGTAACGCAAAGGCTCTTCTTTGAGGACTTCCGTCTCAACAAGACGCGATGCCGCATAAGCGGCTAAAGCGTTTTCATCATCTTCAAGGGCGACAACCAAAGACAAAATATGATCGGCGCGCAGGACATTGTCGGCATCCATAACGAGGCAATACGCACCACGCGCCGCCGCCAAACCAATATTCCCGGCGCGCGCGGGCTGATAGCCTTCGGCATCCTGCAAATAAAGCACATCCACACCTTCACCGAACAAAGGCTCTCCTGCATAGGCTTTTGCGACACCTGTTGCGCCCCCCTCAACCAGGATCACTTCCAGATGCGGATAGGATTGGTTCGCAATACTGCGCAAACATTCTTTGAGGAAACCTGCATGTCCGGCATGTGTTCGCACAATAACACTCACCAGCGGGGCCCGTTGATGCTCACCTTTTAAAAAGGGTGGTTGCGTGCGGGTGACGTGCAGAAAATCTTGATGCCATCCCGCAATAGGAAAGGACGATGCCAACCCCCGTCGAAAGACAATACGTGGCATCAGGCGCAGTCCTTCGTAGAAAGCGCGTTTGACATAATTGTGCTGGCGCTTTGGGGCACCCTGCATCATGCGCCAAAAGATCCGCGCGAAGGCCGCAAATCGCTGCCGCATACGGCCATACCGCAAGCGTATGAACTGATCCGAGAGCCATGCTTCAATGGGCATGTTGGCGTTATATTCATCAAGGGTGACTGCAGAGGATGGGACATAAAAAGCTTCGGCGCATTGCACCACGCGGTAGCCGGAATCGCGCAGTTGAAAATCGACATCTAAGCCGGTCAAATGACCTTGACGTTGCCCTTGAAAACCACCGATTTGATCCAGCGCATCCCGGCGATAGAGCACACAGTGCGAATGAACGCGCGCCGTGTCCACATCATGTAACGAGGTTTGCAATCCCGCTTGCCGGTCTTGACGCAATTCCCAAATAGCAATTTCAGATGAATCTTCAACGGCCCGCGCCACGACACGCTGCAAAGCATGCATATTCAGTTGAAGATTAGGCGTCGCAATCATCACAAAGGGGTCGGTGCTGTTTTGTAATGCCTGATCATGCGCGACGGATTCTTCCTTGAGCCCCGTATAAGAAAGGTCAAAGCCTTTGAATCGCCCTTCATAGGCGGTTTGGGTTTTTTGCAAATCGCGAATGACTCGCACATCGCCGCCCAAATAGGTCACAGAGACATGGATTAAATTAGCCGGGTAGCTTTGCTCTGAAAGCGAGTGCAAAAAAGCAAGGAGATTTTCATCAGGCCAATGGACACACAGAGAAACAAAAACAGAGGGCTGTTCGGAGACGTGGACGATATCGACGGATGAGGCGTCTCCCATGGTTATGCCTGACACCAACGCCATGCGCTCTCCTCATGATTCGATGGATCTATTTGTGCCAAAACCAGGCTCTCATGACAAGTCTATGCGGCTGTACACGCGCCTTGTGACACGGTGTGAACCCCGTCCCGAAGAGAGTATCGCGAAAAAAACAGCCAAGCATTAA
>JANQLI010000289.1 GCA_028280675.1 Alphaproteobacteria bacterium | reverse complement strand
TCCGCGCCCAGTTCGCGCATCGCTTTGGCAATGGCAAAGCCTTGTTTGCCGCTCGACCGGTTGGCGATGAACCGCACTGGATCAATCGGCTCATGGGTCGGCCCTGCGGTAATCAGCACCCGTTTTCCGCTGAGCGGTAGATTGGATTGCTGCTGCGCGTTTTGCAATGGCATTGGTGTGACCGCTGGCGCAGGGTCTTTGTCCTGTAACGGCGGGTGTTGAGACTGAGCGCCGTCAAAGAAAGCATCCACCGCGTTTAAAATATCAGCGGGTTCCGACATCCGTCCCGGCCCGTATTCGCCGCAGGCCATGTCGCCTTCGGTCGGTCCGACAAAGTGAATCCCATCTTGCTGCAACTGCTCTACATTGCGCTGTGTGGCGGGGTGCTGCCACATGCGGACATTCATGGCAGGGGCAATCATTACTGGCGTGTCGGTGGCAAGCAGGCATGTGGTCGCCAGATCATCGGCAATGCCTTGCACCATTTTGGCCATCAGATTGGCGGTGGCCGGCGCAACAAGGATCAGGTCGCTGTCACGGGACAGTTGAATGTGTCCCATTTCGGCTTCATCTGTCAGGTCAAAGAGGTCCTGATAGACCTTCTCACCGGTTAAGGAAGCGACCGAAAGAGGGGTCACGAAGGCGGCGCCAGACGTGGTTAAGATCGCTCTCACAGAGGCCCCTTGTTCGCGCGCGCGGCGGATAAACTCGAGGGTTTTGTACGCGGCAATGCCCCCTGAGATAATCAGTAATATCTTTTTACCGTGCAGCACGATTAACCATAATCCTCAAAAAAATGCGGTCTTCAGCCCATTTGGGCAAAATTGTCATTCCTTTTGCATAACTCCTTATATAGCGGCTCAGAGAGCCGAGCGGTAGTCCCATTCCGAACACGGCTGTGAGAGGACACATGTTTGTTTTTAAGCGCAAGATTGATCCTTACAAATGGCGGCAAGAACGCGCGCAAGGGCGGCGTCTCTTTATGATCAGCCATGGTGTGCTGCCAGGCCTTGTAGCTGGGGTTGCTTATGCCGCCATTATGATCTTAGTGGGCAGTTCGTTTTCGGTTTTCGTCAATGGCACCGTTTTCGCTATGGTCACCATGCCGATCTATCTCTTCTTGGCCTATGTCATGTGGGAAGGCAACGAAGAAGCCTTTGCCGCTTGGGTGCTTGAAGAACATCACCGCATTAAAGACTTGCGCCGTCATCACGACCAAAACACATCCTTGCGCCGGAAATAATCAGGAGAAGATTACGGCAATGGCCAGGGCGGCAAGCGCGAACGCGGCAACCCAGACAGCCCGGATCAAAGATGCATTGCGTTTTTTGTCTTCGGCCGCCATCGCCCGTAATGTGTCCGGATGCAGGCGCAGCCCATCTTCATCGATAATCGCACTGAGCGCATCAAGGTGACCGGCAAGCTCTGGCAATTTTTGAATGACAGGGGCGAGGGATTGCACGCCTTCGATCAAATCTCTGACCTTCGCTTCGGCGCCTAAATTTTTGTGCATCCACTGCTCGACAATCGGGCGCGATATATCCCAGATGTTCATTGATGGATTGAGATCCCGCGCGACGCCTTCAACCACCACCATGGTTTTTTGCAGCAACACCAATTGCGGCTGCAAGTGCATGTCAAACATGTCGGTGACTTGAAAAAGCTGCGCTAACAGACGGGCCATGGAGATGTCGGAGGCCTTGCGGTCAAACACAGGCTCTCCAACAGACCGCAACGCTTGCGCAAACGCGGCGCGGGATTGACTGCGGCTGACATAGCCAGCGTCAAAGTGAATATCCGCAAGACGCTCATAATCCCGCGTGATGAAGCCGTAAAGAATTTCTGCGAGATAACGCCGAGTGAATTTATCAAGCCGCCCCATAATCCCGAAATCGACCGCCACAAGCCGCCCTTCCGCATCGACAAACAAATTCCCGTGATGCATGTCGGCATGAAAAAACCCATCATCAAGCGCGTGATGTAAGAAGAGCTGCACAACATCCTGCGCCAGTCCGTCAAGGTCGTGCCCCGCGGCAAGAAGCGCCTCGCGATGGCCTAAAGGCGTGCCGTCGATCCATTCCGTTGTCAGCACTTTTTGCGACGTGTGCGGCCACACAATGTTCGGTACGCGAAACCGCGCCCGCTCACGATTGCGTTCCGCCATCTCAGATGCGGCGGCGGCTTCAAGACGCAAATCCATCTCCAGCTCCACACTCTTCTGCAACGTGGCGATGAGTTTCTTTGGCTCCAGACGGCGGCTTTCCGGAAACACGCGCTCAATTTTCCCGGCGGCCCAGGCAAAGGTGTCCATTTCGCTCTGAAAAATGCGCTCACTCCCAGGCCGGAGAACTTTCACCGCGACATCTTTGCCGCTGCCATCTGGTGTGCGCAACCGCGCCCGGTGCACTTGGGCGATTGAGGCCGCCGCCATCGGCGGCTCGAACACGCTGAACAGATCATTGCATGACGCCCCCAGGTCTTTTTCAATCACCGCTTTCGCTTCGTCCATGGCGAAGGGCGGTAAGCGGTCCTGCAGGCTTTTCAAATCATCTGCTAAGTCTGCGCCGATAATATCGGGCCGGGTGGCGAGAAACTGTCCAAGCTTAATATATGTCGGGCCTAAGTAACTGAGCGCCGCAGCAAGGCGTTTTCCCGCGCTTGCGTGTTTGATCTCTTTTGATCCTGAACCTGCTGACAGTGGCATCAGGCGCAAGATCTTCACGCCCCAACGGATCGCGCGGGGCACCTCGGCGGCTATTTCATGGGGGATCAACGCATCATACTGCGCAAGGATGCAGGCTGTACGAAAAAGCCGCATGCTATGGCGTAAGCTTGTCCACATCGGCGCGTCGCTGCTCTAAAGACGCCATCCGGAATGGAGGGCGGCAATGCCGCCACTGAGATTCCGCACGCTCACATTCTCGAAACCGGCCTCTGCAATCATGGTCTTAAATGTTTGCTGATTGGGGAAACGGCGAATGCTCTCTGCAAGATATTGATAGGCGTCTTTCTCTTTTGCGACCCACTCACCGAGGCGCGGCAGAATGTCAAACGAGAACAGGTCATAAAGATCATCGAGGCCTGCGACTTTGACCTCTGAAAATTCGAGGCACAGAAAACGCCCGCCAGGTTTCAGAACCCGGTAGGCGTCAGATAAGGCTTGGTCGATATGAGTCACGTTGCGAATACCAAACGCAATCGTATAGGCATCGATATGTTTACCGGGCAGGGGAAGATGCTCTGCATTGCCGCAGACCCAGCTGAGATTGTTCTGATCGTCAAGGCTGCGCGTTAAGGCGCGGTCATAACCGGTATTCAGCATCGCTTCATTGATGTCACACACACTGACATGGCCAATCTCTTCCCCCGTGAGATTTTGTTTTGCGGCCCGCGCATTGAGTCGGTCCAAAATGCGAAAGGCAATATCACCGGTCCCTCCGGCAACATCGAGGAAGGTCTGTCCGGGCTGCGGGTTCAGCCAATCGACCATCGCGTTTTTCCAAAGCCGGTGCACGCCGCCTGACATCAGATCATTCATCAGGTCGTACTTCCCTGCGACGGAATCGAACACCCCGCGCACCATCCCGGCCTTGTCAGCGGCGGGAATATCGCGAAATCCAAAATGACTCATCTCAGCAGACATACGTGTCCTCGGGACTTAAGGTGCTGGAAGCACTGACAGAATAAGGAGGGCGACCATATCCCAGATCACCGGCCTATGCTATGGCTGAAGCGCGGCATTTCGCCCCTCTCTTGGCAAATGCGCGGTGAATGTGACGGAAAATGTGTAGGGAACGCTGATTTATGCCTGAATTGCCCGAAGTGGAAACGGTGCGCCGTGGATTAGAACCTGTGCTGGTGGGACAGCAGATCAAACATGTGCAGCAGCGCCGCGCGGATCTGCGCTTTCCGTTTCCGCCTGATTTCGTGTCCCGCCTCAAAGGGCGCAAGGTTGAGGCGCTGCGGCGGCGCGCGAAATACATGCTGGCGGAATTGGATGATGGCGCCGTTCTGATCATGCACCTTGGCATGTCTGGCCGGTTTTATATTGTCGCGCCGAATGGCCAGGCCACCGCCCCTGACACCAGGGTGTATGACAGTGCGCACCCCGAAGAGATCGGCGAAGGAAAACATGATCATGTTGTCTTCGATCTCGCTAATGGCGCGCGCGTGGTCTATTGCGATCCCCGCCGTTTCGGACTGATGACATTATCGGACCGGGACAGTCTTGAGGATCATCCGCTTCTGGCCGCGATGGGGGTGGAGCCCACGGGCAATGCCCTGACGCCGGATTATCTCAACACCGCTTTTCGGGATAAGAAAACCCCCATCAAAGCAGCCTTGTTAGATCAACGGATCATCGCCGGGCTTGGCAATATCTATGTCTGTGAAGCGCTGTTTTATGCTGGGATCTCACCAAAGCGGTTGGCGAAATCCATCCCCGGAAAGCGCTCTGCCCGTCTTACCGAAGCGATCCGCACGGTGATCCGGCGGGCCATAGAGGCGGGCGGGTCAAGCTTGCGCGATTATGTGCAAACCGATGGCGAGCTGGGGTATTTTCAGCATGAATTTGCCGTTTACGGCCGTGAAGGGGAAAAGTGTGTCGCCAAAGGGTGCTCTGGGATGGTCAAACGCATTGTGCAGTCCGGCCGGTCAAGCTTTTATTGCCCAAAATGCCAGCGTTAGGGGGCGGCGCTGCCACAAAAGAATCTTAAACGCCTCTCTTGTTCACAGGCGGAGATGGGCGTATATCCACGGCCTGAAGAGGGCTGCGTTTATCGATGCCCGAAAAAACATAATAAAAACAACATTTTTGACTCTCAGGTAATGGAGCGCACATGGCTTACAATACCATTTTGGTGGATACAGAAGGCGACGTTGGCGTGATCACGCTCAATCGCCCGGACGCAATGAATGCCTTAAATCAAGAGCTGATGGACGAGTTGACCGCAGCCATTGACGCCTTTGAAGAGGATGCCGCCATTGGCTGTTTGGTCATTACCGGTTCCACAAAGGCCTTTGCCGCAGGGGCGGATATCAAGGAAATGCAAGAGAAGTCCTATATGGACGTCTATAAAGAGGATTTCATTAGCGCCAATTGGGAGCGCGCCAGCCGGGCCCGCAAACCGGTGATCGCAGCGGTTGCGGGCTATGCTTTGGGCGGCGGTTGTGAACTGGCGATGATGTGCGATTTTATCTTGGCGGCGGATAACGCCAAATTCGGCCAACCCGAGATCAGCCTTGGCGTGATGCCAGGGGCTGGCGGGACGCAACGCCTCACCCGCTTTGTGGGCAAGTCCAAGGCCATGGAAATGTGCCTGACCGGGCGGATGATGGATGCAGAGGAAGCCGAGCGCTGTGGCCTGGTGAGCCGTATTGTGCCGCTTGACGAATTGCGGGCGGAAGCTGTGAAAGTCGCCGCGAAAATCGCAGAAATGTCCCATCCTGTCGCCATGATGACCAAGGAATCGGTCAATCGCGCTTATGAAGTGAGCCTCTCTGAAGGTATTCGTTTTGAGCGCCGGGTCTTCCATTCTCAATTCGCTCTGGATGACCAGAAGGAGGGCATGGCCGCCTTTTCGGAAAAACGCAAAGCGCAATTCAAAAACCGCTGATTTCTGCGCCGTCACGCCCAAAAAGAAATGCGCAAAGGGGCTGTTGACGGATAGCACCGGCCCTTGTATAACCCCGCCCTCACAGGAAGGAAAGCACCGGCTTTCCTAGGAAAATTCAAGTTTGGTCGCACCCGATATGGCAAATACAAAATCTGCAAAAAAAGCGATCCGCGTGATTGCGCGTCGTACAGAAGTCAACCGCAACCGCCGCTCACGCATTCGGACCTATGTCCGGAAAGTCGAAGAAGCCATCCAAGCCGGTGATTATGAACAAGCGTCCGCAGCGCTGAAAGTTGCGCAGCCAGAAATTATGCGTGGCACCACAAAAGGTATTTTGCATCGTAATACAGCGGCACGCAAAATTTCCCGTTTATCAAAACGTGTTGGCGCGTTACGCAGCTAACATCACCAAGCGCATTTCGCATATTTTTTAGAAAAGAATTCTCATATGCGACAAACCACTGCCTGAGCCATTCAGGCGGTGTTTTTTTATGCGTTAAGTTTGCAAGCATAAGCAAGGCGTTACGTCTTATTCTTCATTTAATAATCTGTGTACAGATAGAATGCGGCATCGCGGTAAAACGCAGTTTATAGATATGCTTTTTGTGCATGCGCGAATGCGCGCGCCTGTATTTTTTATCGAGAAATTTGTGAGGTCAAAGAAATCAAAAAGTGCAAGTGAATTTTTTTAAAATATTTTTCATGTTCTCCTTTCCTACCACTTGCATGCGCACTCAAGATGGGGTTATTTTACATCTTGTCCACGGGGCATCACGAAGCGAAAACATCATCGCAAAAAAACAAAACACATTGCGATGAAAGACAGCAAAGAGATGCAATATGTTGGATCGTAGTTTGAGTTCCCTGCCTTGATGTAAGGCAATCGAGTTTTTATTCATACAGAGTACACAAGCTCATTGAGTTTGTTCGACGTTAAGTCTCCGATCGCACTTTGTACCGCGCGTATTTTGTGTGTTTCGGCAAAGGATATTATTGCCTTTCTTGGAAGGATTTTAAAGTGACGCACCGCCAAACAAAGCCAATAACAAAATACCGGCGCAGCGTGACAAACCGTACGACAAAGTAAAGTTTTTGTTTGGGTGATGCCGTATGTGGTGAAAGCGGCACGATAATCATCCCAGTCATTGGGTTTTGGACTGGTTGAGGCGTAAAGGCCAGTCAGTGAAGGGGTTTTGAAATGCGGCAGGTAATGCTCGTTGACGATCAACAAGGGCAAGAGCAACAACAATCGGACCAGCATGTTGGTCAAAAGCAATGGCAAAATGTCAAAGCCCGCTTGCAGTCCGATTTGGGGATGGATGCGTTTCGCTCTTGGTTTGCAGAGGTGGCGTTTGTCTCACTTGCGGATGATTGTGTTGAGCTGTGTGCGCCCACCCGTTTTATACGGGATTGGATTGTCTCTCACTATGAGGACCGCTTGCGGACCTATTGGGCGCACGAAAATGAAAATGTGCACGCCGTATCGTTGATTTTACGTTCGGATGTGGACATGAACGTTGACATGGATGTCAACGAGGGCACGGAGATTACTCAGCTGAAACCGATGTCATCGGCTTTAGTGACAGAGGAGGCCACGGAGAGCGGGTTGCACACCAGCAAAACGGCACATACAGCACGTTTTGCGGACGCACCCGCACTCTCAACATCTTCTCCGGTGCAAACAGAGCCCTCCTTATTTGTTGAGGCGCGGCAAGGCGAAGCGGCCCCATTGGGCGCCCCTCTTGATCCGCGTTTTACCTTTGAAGACTTTGTTGTGGGTGCGTCAAATGAGCTGGCCTATGCCGCTGCAAAACGTGTCGCACACGCCCCTGCGCAAACCTATAACCCGCTCTATATTCGCGGTCAGGTCGGCATTGGCAAAACCCATTTGCTGCACGCTATTGCGTGGGAACTGAAAAAGCGCAATCCATACGCTAAAATTCTCTATCTTTCGGCCGAACGGTTTATGTATTGCTTCGTTCAAGCGTTGCGTGACCGGGACATTATGACCTTTAAAGAGCAGTTTCGTGGTGTCGATATTTTGCTTATGGATGACGTTCAGTTCATTGCCAATAAGGCGTCAACCCAGGAAGAGTTTTTTCATACTTTCGATGCCCTGATTGGCCAAAACCGTCAGGTCGTGATCACCGCCGACCGCGCACCCTCTGAACTCGAAGGGGTGGGCGAGCGCATCCGCTCCCGTCTCGACCAAGGGCTTGCGGTGGATCTCGGTGCGACGGACTTTGAACTGCGCCTCGGTATTTTGAAGAAAAAGCTCGACCGCATCAGTTTATACGCTGACAACGACATTTCCGTGCCAAACACGGTGCAGGAATTTTTGGCGCATCGCATTACCTCGAATATTCGCGCGCTTGAAGGGGCTGTGACGCGGCTCTCGGCCCATGCCGCTCTGGTGGGACGGCCGGTTTCTCTTGATCTTGCAAAAGATGTGCTGGCGGACCTTTTGCGTTCCTCGGATCGTAAGATCACTATTGATGATATTCAGCGCTGTGTGACCAAATATTTCAGTCTGACAATGGCGGATATGCTCTCTCCCCGCCGCGCCCGTGAAGTGGCGCGCCCACGGCAGATCGCGATGTATCTCTGCAAGCAACTGACCACACGGTCTTTGCCGGAGATCGGCCGTAAGTTTGGTGGCCGGGACCATACCACTGTCATCCATGCGGTGCGGCGGATTGAGGCGTTGCGTGCGGCGGACCGGGTGATTGAAGGGGACCTTGAGACCTTAAAGCGTAAATTGGGTGCCACGCAACAAGGCGGCGCTTAAGCGGCGGGGTCTGTGATTCGCTGATTTTGCACCGTGCGTCTGCAGCGTATGAAACGGTTTTGTGCCGTTAAAATGACGCTCATATTTCTCCTTTTGAATCAATCCCTTGCAAAGGGCTTATGGGGCCGTGCGATAACGAAAAAATTGCACTTTTTCTGAGGCTTCCTGCTATACTTTCCCTTCAGATTCGCACCGCCTTGGGGGCCATTTTCTGCATCAAAGCTGCGGGTCTCATATCGGTCGCTGTGACGTCCCAAAAGCGCTCCTTTGGAGTGGGGCTGAACAGGGCCGCTTTCTATGATCACTGTGGCTGTGTCCCACTTTTTAGGATGATTTGAAGAAACAAGATCCATGAAAACAACCATTGAACGTGCTGCTTTCCTAAAATCCTTGAACCATGTGCAAAGTGTTGTGGAGCGCCGCAACACAATTCCGATTTTGTCGAATGTGTTGATCCGGGCGAGCGGCGGCGAAATTGCGCTCACCTCGACGGACCTGGATGTGGAGATTGTTGAATCCGTAGAAGCAACCGTGTTGCAAGACGGCGCCATCACGGTGCCGGCGCACACATTGTATGACATTGTGCGCAAGCTGCCGGAAGGGGCGCAGATCCAGCTCGAATACACAGACGATGAAGCGCGTGTTGCGATTTCAGCCGGACGGTCGCATTTTTGGCTGCCATGTTTGCCTGCGGAAGACTATCCGGTGATGGCGGCGGAAGATTACACCCATCAATTCACGATGGAGCCTGCAGATCTCATCCGGTTGATCGACCAGACCAAATTTGCCATTTCGACCGAAGAAACCCGCTATTATTTGAACGGGATTTACCTGCATCCAGATGAAAGCGATGGCGCGCAAAGTTTGCGGGCGGTTGCCACCGATGGCCATCGCTTGGCGCGGGTGCAGATGCTCCTTCCATCCGGCGCTAAAGGCATGCCGGGTGTCATCGTGCCGCGTAAAACCGTGGTTGAAATGCGCCGTTTGATTGATGACGTGACAGACCCGGTCAATATTCAGGTGTCGGATGCCAAAATTCGTTTTGAGTTTGGCTCTTCGGTGCTGACCTCGAAATTGATCGATGGCACGTTTCCTGATTATGGCCGCGTCATTCCTGTGGGCAATGATAAAATTCTCACCGTTGAAGGGCGCGACCTTGCGCAAGCGGTGGACCGGGTGGCGACCATCTCAACGGAAAAATCGCGGGCTATTAAATTGGCGCTTGGTGATGGCCGCATCACGTTGGCGGTCAACAATTCCGAAAACGGCAGCGCCAGTGAAGAATTGTCGGTGGATTATGCGGCGGAAAGTCTCGAGATCGGCTTTAACTCACGCTACTTGCTTGATGTGATGGGGCAAATTGATGGCGGGACCGCCCGTTTTATGTTTGCCGATGCAGGCTCACCAACCATTATCAGCGATGCGGAAGACCATGACCAAGATGCCCTTTACGTCCTGATGCCGATGCGGGTGTAGGCATGGGCGTGACCGTATTGCAGTAAAGGCTTGTTTCTATGCCGGGACATCCGCAGGTTCTCCATCCATCCTCCTTAAAAGAGGGCGAACGTACATCTTGGCCGCGCGCCAAGACGGCGGTCGTGCGGCTTGATCTGCAAAAGTTCCGCTCTTACGGTGACCTTGCCTTGCAAGTGGATGCGCGGCCTGTGGTTCTTGCCGGGCCGAATGGGGCGGGGAAAACAAATTTGCTTGAGGCGATCTCCATGCTGTCCCCTGGCCGGGGCCTGCGCAGTGTTGATCTCAAAGATATGGCCCAGGCGAATGGCGCAGGCGAGCTGCTTTCCGTCGCGCCGCATATTTGGGCGGTGTCTGCAGACGTCATGACCGCAGACGGCCAATTGCGTATTGGCACAGGCGCGGAGCTCACACGTCAGGGCGGCTTTCGCCGTGTGGTGCGGATAGATGGTGAAAGCACGGATGGTACGGCCGTTCTTGGGCAGCATGTGCGTATGGCGTGGCTCACGCCTGCCCATGACCGCTTATTTGCAGACGGCAAAACCGCCCGCCGCCGGTTTTTGGATCGCTTGGTGCTGGGGCATGATCCCGCGCATGCAGGGCGGGTTGGCGCGTATGAAAAAGCTATGCGGGACCGGCAGCGTCTCTTGAAAGACCGTTCGAACGATGCAGCGTGGCTTTCTGCGTTGGAAGCAACCATGGCAGAAAAAGGCGTGGCTATTGTCGCTGCCCGCCTTGAAATGGTGGCCCGCTTGCAAACAGCGCTTCTCGCACAAACAGATTCCGTGTTTCCGCATGCACATATCGCATTGGTTGGCGATTTAGAAGCGGATGTGAGTGTGGGCGCGGCTGTGGATGTGGAAGATGCAATGGTGCACGAACTGGCGCAAGGCCGCCGCCGCGATGCGGAAGCAGGGCGCTGTCTTTTTGGGCCGCACCGATCGGATCTTCTTGTGCGTCATGCGGAAAAGGATATGCCTGCAAAGCTGTGCTCCACCGGCGAGCAAAAGGCGTTGCTGATTGGCATCTTCCTCGCCAATGCGCGCACCCTGTGTCAGGCGGAAAGCGCAATGTCCCCTTTGCTGCTTATGGATGAAGTCGCGGCCCATTTAGATGAAGCGCGCCGCGCCGCCCTCTTCGATGAATTATGCAGGCTGGGGTGCCAAGCCTGGATGACCGGAACAGACCACGCTCTTTTTGCGGCCTTTGGCGAACGGGCGCAAAGTTTCACAGTGGATCAAGGACGCATTTGGCCTGCAGCGTAAGCAGGGAGAGTAAGGACAAGATTATGGTTGATGAACATTCTTCTGACGAACACAAGTCAGCGCAAGACGCGGCTGAAGACTATGGCGCGGATTCGATTAAAGTCCTGCGCGGCCTGGATGCGGTGCGCAAACGGCCAGGGATGTATATCGGCGATACCGATGATGGTTCGGGGCTGCATCACATGGTCTATGAGGTCGTGGATAACGCCATCGACGAAGCGCTTGCTGGCTATTGCGATAATGTCCTGGTTATTTTGAATGCGGATGGCTCGGTGACCGTTGGCGATAATGGCCGCGGCATTCCAACGGACATTCACGAAGAGGAAGGCGTGTCGGCTGCCGAGGTGATCATGACGCAGCTCCATGCGGGCGGCAAGTTCGATCAAAACTCTTACAAAGTATCGGGCGGTTTGCATGGTGTGGGTGTGTCTGTGGTGAATGCGCTGTCAGACCGTCTGGATTTGCGCATCTGGCGCGATGACCAGGAATATTTTATGCGCTTTGCCAATGGCGATGCGGAAGCGCCGTTGGCGGTTGTCGCTGACACGCCCGGTCAAAC
>JANQLI010000135.1 GCA_028280675.1 Alphaproteobacteria bacterium | reverse complement strand
TGTGCCCTTTTTACATTTTTTTTAGGGCCACAACATGGCGCTAAAATCCTCACACCTTGGGGATTATTTCACCTCAATTTCCTCAAGTTTTGCGTCATGGGCATAACGCCGAATGGCCGCAATGCCTTTCCGTGCTGAGGCCCTATCCCGATAGCCTTCACCGCTTGCGATCACTTGACCATTGGGGGATTTCAGACGCCACCAAATATCGCCATCCCGGCCCGTATAGAGTTCAAACCGTCCCTGGCGGAGGTCTTCCGTTCCGCCTTGCAGCCATCCCCCAACCCCCGCAAACGAGAGCATCGCAACCGACATCAAGAAATAGATAAAGATAAGTAAGCGCATGATCGCCCCCGTTTTCACTGCCGCCTGAGAATAGCATGATTATAGATGCATCCAAGGTGCCCCGCGTCACAAGACCCGCGTCACAGGCAAGAATGGATGTCAGAGCCAGAAGCATTTGGCCGCTGACGCGTCCCAACTAAACTCTATCTTTGACCAATTATATAAAGATGGAGAGCAGCAATGAGAGGACTTATATACGCAATCATCAGCATCTTTGCTTTAAGCGCGGAAGCCTTCGCAGCCGGGCATGACGCGCCGCGCAATTCAGCAGACGCAGAGGCCACTCTCTCAACCGCTGAAGTCTATGAAGAGGTCGCCGAAGTCGTGCGCAAGTTCGGAGCGTATTTCACCGACCTTGAAGATCCGCAACCTGATGCGCTGTTCGATAAAAATGACCCCTCCCCGATGTATCTTGCCGAAGAAATGTCGGACTGGGTGATCGGATGGCAAGGTTTTGAGTGGTACTTTCACACACCTGCACGTGATAAATTGGTTCAAGCGATGGATTACACACCCTCAAATATCAGGGTGAAATCTTTGTCCGATGATCTTGCCGTTGCAACGTGGTTTGTATGGGCCGAATTTAAACTCGGCAGCCGCCCTCCCGTCGGCGAACACCTGCGCGCGACAGGAATCATGCGCAAAACCGATGAGGGATGGAAAATGGTGTATTACGCGGAATCTCCAATCTCAGCCTTGGCCTATATTGAAGACCTTTATGAGGCCATGGCGACACCGGAATTTCGCGCGCGCTTTAACCGCAACCCGAAAAAAGAAGACTTCGGGCTTGAGTAATCCGGCAGGGTGATCACCCTTGCAACACCAATCTGTCTTATGTAAGGCGTTCGGGGTAAGGCGTTGTCAGCGTCACCCCACATAAGGGATCATTGGGAATGGACTCTTTTCATCCACCGTTGCGCACGCTTATGGGGCCAGGACCATCGGACATCCATCTGCGCATCCGTGAGGCCATGAGCCGCCCGGCGATCGGTCATCTGGACCCTGCTTTCATCGCCATGATGGACGAGGTGAAAGAGGGATTGCGGGCTGTTTTTCGCACCAAAAACGCCCTGACCTTTCCGGTGTCTGCGCCGGGCTCAGCTGGGATGGAAATCTGTTTTGTCAATTTGGTGGAGCCCGGCGACAAGGTGATCATCTGTCAGAACGGCGCCTTTGGCGGACGCATGCAAGAGAATGTCGAACGCTGTGGCGGTGTGCCGATTGTGGTGGCATGCGAGTGGGGCGCGCCGATTGATGTTGAACAGGTTGACGACATTTGCCGTCAAAATCAGGACGCAAAGATCCTCGCGTTTGTGCATGCGGAAACATCCACCGGCGTGAGGGCCAACGCCGCCGCTCTTTGCGCCCTCGCCCGCGCGCATCATATGCTGTCCATCGTCGATGCCGTGACGTCCCTTGGCGGCAGTCCCGTCGACGTGGACGCCTGGGGCGCAGACGCCGTGTATAGCGGGACACAGAAATGCTTGTCCTGCACCCCCGGCTTGTCGCCTGTGACTTTTAGCGCCCAAGCCATTGAGAAAGTCCGCACACGGAAAACAAAAGTCCAGAGCTGGTTTCTCGATCTCAACCTTCTGCTTGGTTATTGGGAGGGTGACGCCAAAAACAAAAACAAGAATAAAAAAACGCGGGCATACCATCACACAGCGCCCATCAACGCCCTCTACGGACTGCATGAAAGCCTCGTCATGCTGCATGAAGAAGGCTTAGACAATGCCATCGCGCGGCATACAAAAATGCATAACGTGCTCAAGGCCGGACTCGACGCCATGGGCCTACAGTTTCTTGTTGCGGAAGAGCACCGCCTTCCCCAACTGAACAGCATTCTGATTCCCGATGGCGTGCAAGACGCAGACGTGCGGACGCGTTTGTTACAAGACTTTAACCTAGAGATCGGCGCAGGTCTCGGGCCTTTAACAGGTAAAATTTGGCGCATCGGTGTGATGGGGCACAGCGCGCGTTTTGAAAATATTACGCTCTGCTTGAGCGCCCTTGAAACCACACTTGCGGCCATGCAAGCACCGATCACACCCGGCAAAGCCCTTGCGGCGGCCCAAGCCGCATATCAAGACGCATACACCGCATAAGCCATTGCAAAACGGTCGTAAATCGGTCACTTTTCGGGTCATCTCGCCTTTCGGAGGACAAGCCAGGTGGACCGCGAAACCATTATTTTGATCACCCTCGTGCTTTACAAAGCCATCCTTGTCGGGATTGGGTTTTGGGCGAGCAAGCGGACAAAAGACAATGATGATTTCTTCCTCGGCGGACGCGGCCTTGGACCCATCGTCGCCTCTGTCAGCTATGCCGCCAGTTCATCGTCCGCATGGGTGCTGCTTGGGTTCTCAGGCATGGTCTATACGGTCGGTGTGTCGGCCATCTGGTTCATTCCCGGCATTGTGTTTGGACATTATTCGTCATGGAAATGGATCGCGCCGAAATTGATGGACCTCTCCCGCGACAAAAATTATCTCACCACAACAGATCTCATTGCCGGTGAAACGGACGGCCCGGTGCGCGCGGCGATTGTCATTCTTGCCTCAGTTTTTATCGTTGTGAGTTTTGCGTTTTATGTGGCCGCACAATTTGCCGCATCGGGAAACACCTTCGCCGACAGTTTTGGCCTTTCTCTTGAGAACAGTGTCATCCTCGGCGCCACTATCATTCTGATCTACACATTGCTTGGCGGATTTTGGGCGGTGAGCGTCACCGACACCTTACAAGGCCTGCTCATGATGGTGGTGTCGATCCTCTTGCCCATCGCGGCGTTGATTGCGGTCGGCGGCCCATCGAACTTGTTTGCGAGTCTCGACGGCCTGATCACATCGCAACAATTGTCCCTGACAGGAGAGAATACGGCGCTGTTATTTCTTGGGTACATTGTCGGCGTGTTATGGCTGGCCTTTGGCGCCTATGGCCAGCCACAACTGCTGACACGCTTTATGGCGCTCAAAGATGAAAAAGCGCTCCGGCAAGGGCGGTGGATCGCCACGATCTGGTTCTCGCTCATCTTTAGCGCCATGTTTATTCTCGGTCTCTGTGGGCACGTCTTGCTTGAGAACGTCAGCAATCCTGAAATGGCGTTCTTTGGCTTAACAACCGCACTCCTTCCCACCGTGATCGCAGGCATTGTGACCGCCGCCGTGCTATCGGCCATTATGTCAACAGCAGACAGTCAGCTTCTCGTGGCGGCGTCAGCGGTGTCACACGATCTTGGCTTTGAGAAACGCTTCGGGGTCTCGCCGATCATGGTGTCGCGCGTTGTCATTACACTGCTGTGCGCTATATCGGTCTGGATCACGCTGCAATTGCCATCAGACATTTTCTCGCGTGTGACCTTCGCGTGGTCTGCTTTGGGTGCGGCCTTCGGACCCATTATTATTGCCCGCGCCTTTAACGTGCCGACAAAACCCCTCGCCACATTATGCGCGATGGTCTTAGGGTTTAGCCTGACCGTCTATTTCAATTTCTTCCCGCAAGCCCCGCAAGCGATCTTTGAACGCTTTGTGCCCTTTATGTTGGCGCTCGCGATCGTGCTGTTTGTCAAGGAAAATAATAGGCATGGAGCCCAGTGAATTTATCCACAAATGGGAAAAGTCCACGCTGAAAGAGAGCGCGGCGGCGCAATCCCATTTCAATGACCTCTGCGACCTTTTGGGTGAGCCTAAGCCCACCGACGCCGATCAAACCGGTGAAACCTATATGTTTGAAAAGGGCGCAACCAAATCCACCGGCGGTCAGGGTTTCGCTGATGTTTGGAAAAAGGGCTGCTTTGGGTGGGAATATAAAGGGCCTGGCAAAGACCTGATAGGCGCGCATGAACAATTGCTGCGTTACTCGGTCGCGCTTGAAAACCCACCGCTCCTCATCGTCTCCGACACGAAGTCGATCATCATCCGCACCAACTGGACCAATACAATTCAGGAAACGCATGAAATCGCTCTGACTGACCTCGTAGACGCAAGCAAGCGCGACCTATTGAAAGCCGCCTTCGCAAACCCAGAAGCGCTAAAACCAAAACGCACGCGAACGCAACTCACTGCCGAAGCGGCTGACGAGTTTTCCGACCTTGCGCAGCGTCTCCGCGCCCGCCGGCCAGAAAGCGAAACGGAATCAGACTATGCCCGAAAGGTCGCGCATTTCGTCAACCGTCTTGTCTTCTGCATGTTCGCCGAAGATGTGGGTCTTTTGCCGAACAAGCTCTTTCAAAAAGCATTGGAGCGCTCAGCAAACGCGCCTGAAAAAGCTGAAGGCTATCTTCAACGCTTGTTCGCCGCCATGAAAGACGGCGGCGAATTTGGGCTTGAGGAAATCCCTTGGTTTAATGGCGGCCTTTTCGATTCGGATGAAGCGCTGCCCATGGATAAAGACGATGTGGCCCTCGCCCTCAAGGCAGCAAAACTCGATTGGCAAGACATCGACCCATCCATTCTGGGCACCCTCTTCGAACGCGGGCTCGATCCGTCGAAACGATCCCAGCTTGGCGCGCATTACACCGATCGCGAAAAGATTATGATGATCGTGAATCCGGTGATCGTCGAACCATTGACGAAGGAGTGGGAAGATACAAAGGCCAAGATCGAGGCCGAACTTGCTAAGGCGGAAAAAGCAAAGTCGAAAGGCGCGAAAACCAAGGCGCAAAATCGCGCTGCGGCGCTGCACATAGCCTTCATCGAAAACTTAAAAAATTTCCGTGTGCTTGATCCCGCCTGCGGCTCGGGCAATTTTCTTTACCTGTCACTCCTGTCGCTAAAGGACCTTGAGCACAAAGCGAACCTCGATGCGGAAACCCTCGGCTTGCCGCGCGCGTTCCCTCAAGTGGGCCCGGAGGCGGTCAAGGGGATTGAAATCAATCCGTATGCGGCGGAACTCGCGCGTGTCTCCATCTGGATCGGCGAAATCCAGTGGATGCGCCGCAATGGGTTCAGCGCTGCGACAAATCCCATTCTGCGGCCCCTAGGGAACATCGAATGCCGGGATGCATTAATTGAATACAACCAAGAAACAGATCAATGGGACGAAGTAGAATGGCCCCAAGCAGATGCCATCATTGGTAACCCACCATTTTTGGGCGTTTACAAATTTCTTTCCGAGCTAGGAGAAGAATATTCAGTTGCACTTAGAGATGCGTATTCCGATAGGTTACCAGGCACTGTAGACCTAGTCACCTTTTGGTTTGTCAAAGCCTGGGGATGTGTTTCTCAGAGTAAGTCTGTTCGTGCAGGATTAGTGGCAACAAACTCGATCCGCGGAGGCGCAAATCGAGAAGCATTAAAACCGATTGTTGATCATGGAAGTATTTTCCATGCATGGGATGATGAGGAATGGACAGTGGAGGGTGCGGCAGTACGAGTTGCACTCGTATGTTTCGATAGTATATGTGGCCAAGAGGTAGTATTGAACGGAAATCCAGTTCAGAAAATCGTATCGGATTTAACCGCCAGTGATGGAGATATTGATGTTACTACTTCTATAAAATTGGATATGAACACGAACATAGCATTTTTGGGCACTAAAAAAGGTGGCCCTTTCGATTTAACGGCTGCTACTGCACGACAGATGCTCAGTGCTCCATTAAACCCAAACAATTTGAAAAATTCTGAAGTGATACACCGAAGGTTCACTGGAACCGATCTTGCCAGGAGACCCTCTGACCGTTGGATTATTGACTTCGGCCACAATACTCCTGTTGAGGCGGCAGCGCTATTTGAGCTACCATTCGAGTATACTGTTGAGAACGTAAAGCCTGTACGTGATAAAAATAGACGCGAGTGGAGGCGAAAGCATTATTGGCTTCATTCCGAAACCGCCCCTGGATTGCGAAATGCGATTTTAGGCTTGCAACGTTTTATCGCAACGCCACGAATATCAAAACATCGAATTTTTGTTTGGTTAGATTCTCATGCGTCCTTGGATGATGGTGCGATAGCTATTGCACGCGACGATGACACGTCTTTCGGTATTCTGCATTCCAAATTCCATGAGCTGTGGTCATTACGTATGTGCACATGGCTCGGGAAAGGCAATGATCCGCGCTACACGCCGACAACCTGTTTTGAGACGTTCCCCTTCCCCGACGGTCTCACACCGGACATTGCAGCAACAGATTATGCGGATCACCCTCACGCTGTGCGCATCGCCGAGGCTGCTGCGCGGTTGAATGAGCTGCGCGAAAACTGGTTGAACCCGCCGGACCTTGTGAAGCGCGTGCCGGAAGTGGTGGAGGGGTATCCCGACCGCATTTTGCCCGTGGATGAGAAGGCGGAGAAAATTCTCAAGAAACGCACGCTCACCAATCTCTATAATGAGCGCCCGGCCTGGCTAGACAACGCCCACCGCGCCCTCGATGAGGCGGTCGCAGCCGCCTATGGATGGGAAGAGGATTTCAAATCGGGCGCTCTCACCGATGAAGAAATCTTAAAGCGCCTTTTCGAACTCAATCAAGAACGGGCCAAAGCGGAACAATCATTGGGTAAGTTACTTTGAGCGTCGGCCATAAGCGATGGCCGAACTTTTGCTGGGACGCACCTAGATGCCCATCTCGGACAGCGGATCGCGCTTCACAAAAAGCGACTTCAGCATACGCCAAAGCATCTTCGGCTTTGTCATCCAAGTGATCGTGGCGTTTCTCTTTCGATTGCTTAAGACTCGGGTCACCAGATCGGGGCTAACGTCTTCCACTTTATCGCCAAACATGTTGATGATGCGGAGCAGACGTTCCCGTCGTTTCAACCGCGCTTTCTTCGCCTGGGCGAGACGCAGATCCGTATAGACGATGCCAGGATCGATGGTGCCGATGCTGATGGGGCTGTCTTCGAGCTCTTTGCCAAGAGCACGTGTGAGGTACCCTACAGCGCGTTTTGTGCTGCCATACACGCTCATGCCGGGCGTTGCGATGTCTTCGCTGCCAAAGCCTTCGCAATTGTAGATTTGACCGAAGCCTTGTTCCTTCATGCCTTGAATGGCGATGCGACTGCCATACATCACGCCGAGCAAGTTTGTGTTCACCACGTCCGGGAGTTCTTTCAGCGCAAGAGACTCGATGGACGCCTTGTTATTCGCAATGCCCGCATTGTTGATCCAGATATCGACCTTGCCAAATTGCTCTTTGGAGGACCGCCACAAACGCTCAACGTCTTCCGGATTGCACACGTCGCAGATCACGCCGTGCAATTGGCCTTTGGCGGATGTTTTGCGCAAATCCGCCACGGCCGCATCGACGCCGTTCTGATGGCGTCCGTTGACGACGACAGTGTGACCGCGTTTCAGGAATTCCTTCGCCATGCCATAGCCAATCCCGCGCGTGCTGCCGGTGATAACAACGGTCGCATTTTTCATGGGCTCGATCGGGGATGGTCCGGGCGCTTTGATGTAGACCCAGATCCCGAGCAGCATCAGAACGCCTGTCGCCAAGCCAACAAAGACAAAGGGGCCCGCATACATCCACTGGTCAAAGAGAAATCCACCCATGCCAGTAAAAAATAAAATGCCCACGGCGCCGCAAATGCCGAATGCGCCAATGACAGCGCCGCGCGCCTCGACGGGGGCTTCTTGTCCGATGAGCGCTTGTGACGCAAAGAAACAACTGATCTGTCCAATACCCATCAACATGAACAGCGGGAGATACGCATTGTCGAACGGATTTGCGACCAGGATCATGCCCACAGACCCGGCAAAGGATAAGAATGCCCCAAACGTAAGGGCCGCCACACGATTTACGCGATCAAGCATAGCGCCCATAAAGGGCGCCCATATCAGACCGGCCATTTGCGTGACGCCAAACAGCATGCCGCCGCGGGCGAGCGCTTCGGCTTGGGTCATTCCCGTCTCGCGGCCCACAGAGGACGCCCACAGCATCGTGAAAGTGCCGATGATCACCAAATCGCTGCGGGCCACAAAGGCCGACGCATAGGCAAAGGCTGTTCTTGGTTTCTTTGCTTCCGTGAGACCTTTTTGAACCAGCTCGCTGATGGGGGCTTTTTCTTCGTGGCGTATCGGTGTGCCGCCTTTCAAGCCGAGTGCAAGAACGACGGCGGAGAAAAAGCATATGGTCGCGACAATCCAGTGGGTGTAGGTCCATGCGGTTTTGGCCTCCATGCCGCCTTCAATCATTGAATTTGGCAGACCGCCAATCACAAGTTTGGTTGTGACGACACCAATACCGATGAGCACGCCAGACATTGCAATGAGTCGGCCTCTCGAAATTTCTTGCGGATAGTCATTGGTCACCGTGCCCAACATACCGGTGGCGCACGCAACACCGAGCGCATAAATCACCCGAAAGGCAAAAAGCTCCGCTATCGAGTCAATTGTCGGGTATAATATATATGTCAGGCCGAAGAAAATAAGACCAAGCGCAAAAAGCTGTTTTCGCCCGATCCGGTCTGCCATAACGCCGACAAGGCCGATGCTCAGCATGACCGTCAACTCGCTCAACATGGCGAGCTGACCTGTCAATGTCCCTTCGGCGCCTGGGGCTATACCGATATTTTCGACCAGAATATAAGGCTGCGATATGTTCACGAACACCACCATCGAAATGGTGACCAATGAGGCATACATGAATGTCCAGAAGTTGATCCGGGACACGCCCGGCTCAAGCCAGATCGGACCGATTTTCAGGCCGTTGTGCTTGGGTGTCATCGCATGGGTCCCTTTTTTCCGCTCTTAAAATTTTACGGCTGAAACAATCGTTCGGTTCAGAAAAATCGACCAGAAACGAGGAATTTCTTCGAGGATCGCTCTTTCGAAGATTGCGGCGCAGAACGGTCCCTTGGTGATCGTTTGGTGATAGTCGGGAGACGCAAAAAGAGACGCCACGTCGATGTGCAGCTTCTGCATTTGGTCACGCGCTGACATTTTGACCCAAATAGGTTAGACTTCTCAAATTAGCGAAAAGTGGAAATGCGATAGATTAATTTATTTTGATTGCGTATTTTAATATGAGAACTCTCGCTGCCTTCTTAATTGCACCACTAACACCATTCATATTTGGGCTAACCGCCCTTCTGATTGATGGCAGTGACACGTTATTTGGGGTTACAGGAATTATAACAATTATCGCTTACGCCGTTGCCATTGTTGTGGGCATTCCAGCATACTTCTTAATGAAGAAAATGAACATTTATAGCTTAAAGGGTTACTTGTTTGTTGGGGCCCTTATTTCATTAACTTGTGCCATAATCTATCTTTTTCCCTCAATTTTTTTAATCAATACTGTCGAAGGGATAGTCAAATTTGTCGGTTTATTTGGCTCGCTTATTTTATTAATTGGACTATCGATAGTCTCAATATTCTGGATTATAGCTCGCCCAGATAAAAGCCACAAAGAAGTGTAGTCCACTGAGTATTAATATAATATCCGCTGTGGGTTATTAGCAGACATCATAACCCATCTTATCTACAGCCATTTTGTGTCCGTTTTCGATGCCTCACCGGAACTGGCCGTGATATTCCGGGTTCGGCTGCATGTCGATGGCGCTGGCCATGCGGTTGGTCATGTTGAAGAAACTCGCGACGGCGGCAATATCCCAAATGTCCACCTCACCCCATCCCGCATCCCGTAAAGCTTGGCGATCCGGCTCTTCGATCTCGGAGGAGGCGACCGTCATTTTATAGGCAAAGTCGAGCATCGCTTTTTGCTTGGGCGTGACGTCGGCAACGCGGTAATTCATCACAAGCTGCTCGCCAAGAACAGGATCGCCAGACAGCTCGCGCACCGCGGCGCCATGGGCCGTCAAGCAATAATAACAATGATTGACGGAGGACACGACCACCGCAATCATTTCGCGCTCAAGTTTGGTGAGGCCACATTCCTCCTCCTCAAGCATGAGATCATTATACATGCCCATAAAGGCGCGCAGCTTTGGCTCGCTAAACGCATAGCTTTGCAGCACATAGGGCACCATGCCGAGCTTTTCATCGCAAATGGTGAAGTATTTTTGCAAATCGGCGGGCATGTCGTCCCGTTTCATCGGCGGAATATCGAGCGCATGCAGGCGCGGTGTCTGACTCATAGGATGTCCCTTTTCACAAGCCAATGATCTGATCAGCCTAAAACGTCTCACGTCATATTGGCAAAGAGAAAAACACGTCTTAGGATCAGGAAACTATGGCACGGCGGACGCACGATGGCGATGACCTTTGATACAAACTTTGACTGTGAATATGGCGTGGCCGATCGCCTGAGCCCACTTATTCGCCGCGTTGTGGCGAACAATCCAAGCCCGTTTACGTTTAAAGGCACCGGCACATACATTATCGGCCATGGAAAGGTCGCCGTGATTGATCCCGGACCGTTGCTGGACGATCATGTTGACGCCCTTCTGCGCGCCACAGAGGGCGAGACCATCACGCATATTTTGATCACCCATACCCATCGCGATCATTCCCCCGCCGCCGCGCCAAAG
>JANQLI010000134.1 GCA_028280675.1 Alphaproteobacteria bacterium | reverse complement strand
GTCTCAGTCTCGCAGCGCCGCTTGGTGTGCTTGCGGCGATTTATCTTGAAGAGCTCGCGCCAAAGAACCGCTTTACGCATCTTATCGAGGTCAACATTAATAATTTGGCTGCGGTGCCCTCGATTATTTTTGGGATTTTAGGCCTTGCGGTTTTCCTCAACTTTTTCGGTTTGCCGCGTTCCGCCCCACTTGTGGGGGGGATGGTGCTTGCTTTGATGACATTGCCGACGGTGGTGATTGCGTCCCGTGCTGCGCTGCAAGCCGTCCCGCCCTCCATTCGTGAGGCGGCGTTGGGCGTTGGCGCAAGTCCTGTGCAAACCATTTTTCATCACGTTTTGCCTCTTGCCATGCCAGGCATTCTCACAGGAACGATTATTGGGATGGCGCAGGCCCTTGGCGAAACGGCGCCGCTCTTAATGATTGGGATGGTGGCGTTTATTGCTGATGTCCCGCAAGGCTTTACCGACCCTGCTGCTGCCCTTCCCGTACAAGTTTATCTGTGGGCGGACAGCCCGGAACGGGGCTTTGTGGAGAAGACAGGGGCTGCTATTATGGTGCTGCTTGGGTTCTTACTTCTGATGAATGGCGCCGCAATTTATTTACGTAAGAAGTTTGAGGTCAAATGGTGAGTATTATGTCTTTAATGATGCGTAGCAAAGATAAGAAATCATCACAAACGGAAGAGCTGAACAAGATGGACACCAAGAGTGTTGCAGACACAGTTGATTTGAGGACCAAGATTTCTTCTTCAAATATGGATGTTTTTTATGGCGACAAGCAGGCGCTGTTCGGTGTTAATCTCGACCTTTATGAAAACCAAGTGACCTCGCTGATCGGCCCGTCTGGGTGTGGTAAGTCCACCTATTTGCGCTGTCTCAATCGTATGAACGATCTTGTCCCGGAATGTAAAGTCACCGGCCGCATTACCATTGATGGGGAAGATATTTATGCCAAAGGGGTCGATGTGGTGTCATTGCGGGCCCGTGTCGGCATGGTGTTTCAAAAGCCAAATCCGTTTCCAAAATCCATCTATGATAATGTTGCTTATGGACCGCGTATTCATGGCCTCGTGAGCAAGAAAGAAGATATGGATGCGCTTGTCCAACACAGTCTTCAGCGTGCTGGTCTTTGGGATGAGGTGCAAGATCGCCTGTCGGCGCCAGGCACCAGTCTTTCCGGCGGTCAGCAACAACGCTTGTGTATTGCCCGTGCGATCGCTGTGGAACCTGAGATCATTCTGATGGATGAACCGTGCTCGGCGCTTGATCCGATTGCCACAGCTAAGATCGAAGAGCTGATTGATGAACTCACGACTAATTTCACCATCATCATTGTGACCCACTCCATGCAGCAAGCCGCGCGGGTGTCCCATCACACCGCATTTTTCCACCTTGGGAATTTGGTGGAGTACGGCACAACAGAACAAGTGTTCAGCACACCGCAAGATGATCGCACCAAAGCCTATATTACCGGGCGGATTGGATAGGTAGTTATGCCCTCAGAACATATTGTTTCGTCCTTTGATAATGATCTTCAGGAGCTGAATCACCTCATCGCCACGATGGGCGGGTTGGCTGAGCTGCAGCTTGAGAATTCTGTTCTCTCTCTCATTCGCCGCGATGGCGAGCTGGCGGAAGAGGTGCGCGATAAAGATAAAGAAATCGATGCCATGGAAGCGCAGGTGCATATGCAAGCGGTAAAGCTTCTCGGTCTGCGACAGCCGATGGCTGATGATTTGCGTATGGTGATTGGCGCCTTTCAAACGGCGAGTGACATCGAACGTATTGGCGATTATGCGCGTAACATTGCCAAGCGCACCACGGTGCTGAATCAAATGCCGCCCATTGGCAGCGCCAATCATGCGATCTCACGCATGAGCAATTTGGTGCGCGGCATGATCCATGACGTGTTGGATGCCTACCAAACACGCGATGATTCCATGGCCCATGACATTCGCTTGCGCGATGTGGAAGTGGACCAATTACATACCGGTTTGTTTCGTGAACTTCTCACCTACATGATGGAAGATCCGCGCAATATCACCGCGTGTACGCATCTTTTGTTCATCGCTAAAAATATTGAGCGCATTGGTGATCATGCGACCAATATTGCCGAGCATATTCATATGATTGTGCATGGCAGTGATCCGGATTCGGATCGCCCTAAATATGATAAATCATCGATCACATTAATAGATTCCGACAATGTTAGAACCACAGATGGCTAAGAAGGTCATGACCCCCCATATACTTATCGTTGAAGACGAGCCCCCCCAGGCAGAGCTTTTAAAATACAATTTGGAAAAAGAAGGGTATCGCACATCTCTTGCTGAGGATGGTGAAACCGCTTTACGCCTTGTGGCTGAAGATGATCCGGATTTGGTTGTCCTTGATTGGATGTTGCCGCATTTGTCCGGCATTGAAGTGTGTCAGCGCTTGCGTGGTCAGAAAAAGACCAAAACCTTGCCGGTGATTATGGTCACAGCGCGCGGTGAAGAGGGAGATCGCGTGCGCGGTCTCGAAGTTGGTGCAGACGATTACATGGTCAAGCCTTACTCGCCAAAAGAAATGGTTGCCCGTGTCCAAGCAGTGTTGCGCCGGGCAGGTGTCGTGCAGGCAACGGATCGGCTTGAGTATGATAATGTCACCCTCGATATGACCACCCATAAGGTCACCCGTGACGGTAAACCCATCCATCTGGGGCCAACGGAGTTTCGTCTTCTCCAAGTCTTGCTGGAGCGCCCAGCACAGGTCTTCTCACGAGATCTTCTTTTGGATCGCGTGTGGGGCCGTGACATTTATGTTGAAGATCGGACGGTTGATGTGCATATCGGCCGCCTGCGCAAAGCGCTCAATACCCATGGCGGAGAAAATTTGATCCGCACCATTCGCGGCGTTGGCTATTCGATCGATTCTGAAGCCTATTAAGGCTTCGGCGATCCTTCTCAGATTTGAAAATAAAAAGGCCTGCATCATGTGCAGGCCTTTCTGAGATCAAGTATCGTGCTGTTTTAGCCAGCATATTGCGCAAGCCCCGCGAGGGAGCGTGCGACATTGGTTTCCGCTGTACATTCAAATGCACGTTTCGCCACATCAAACTTGCCGAAAGTGCCGGTAAAGAAGTTACCCACCAATACTTTGCCGGGTTCGGTGGAAATGCCAAGGGCAGCCCATCCCATGCCGTCCATTTCAAAGGTCTCTTTCGCTTCGCCCGTCCCGTCGTCAAGAATTTGCAAAGCAAAGCCTTTACGGAAATTCGCGGTGACATAATACAGTGTGCCATCTAATCCATACATCGCCGCCATCGCCATATCGCCGCTTTCTGGGGTGTAGGTGATAAGATCGGGCAGTTGTTGATCAGCATTTATGTCGTAACGGAACAAGCGGTTGCCAAGCTCGGACATATAGACCAGCGTTTTGCCATCAGGGGCGAGCGTCGATCCGGTGACGCCGAGGAAGCCTGGCATGCCGCCATGGGATTCCGTCGCATATTCTTGGATGACACTGCCATCTAAGGCGCATTTAAACACATGGCCGTCTCCGAAACGATCCGTGCCCGGCATGAAGGGAATCGTTGTGCCTAAAGGGCGATCTGGCGGCAAGCGCACTTCATTGCCGACCGTATGCTCGCCAAAAATGGGGTTACCGTCAGCGTCAAAGTTAACGCTTGAAAATTGCCGTTTAGGGAAATCAATATCCGGCAATTGTTCCCCGTCCGGTGTAATCCGCAGGACCTTAAAGCCTTGCCCGTCGAACGCCCACAGATTGCCATCTGGGCCGAATTTTAATCCCCCAATAAGGTGGGTGGTCCCTTTGGTCCACAGCACGCCTTTTTCATTCAAGTCGCTATCAAATTGAATGATGCGGCCATCCCCAGCATGATCGTCATTGGGGTTGTTCAGCAACGTTGCGCCGGCGAAGATGTCGCCTTTTTCAAAGGGTTGGATGGTTGATTGTTGGCTCATATGTTCCTCCAGTGGCAGGGGGCGAGATCAGCACGCCCTGGCTCGTCTGTTTGGCAATCTAATAGGCCGAGGATAATTATCAAGCAATGGCCTGGGTATTGCCCTGGGATTTCCCTTAATTTCTCGCGCAAAACCGTATCTTGGTTAGATGAAAGGCCTACTTGGCCACTTCGAGGGCATGAACTTCCAAAGTAAAGACTTACGGGATGTGTTTGATTATGAGGAATGTCTCTCAAGGGTTGAGGAGGAGGATAAAATCACATGCCTGATTGGCTCACACGCGACACGGAAACGGACTATGGCACATTGACCATTGCGGTTTCGTGGATCGCCATCATTTTTATGCTGATCCAGATGGATAGCGCCACCACCATGCCGAACACACCCGTGGATGACAGGCAGCCGGTTATTGATACGCATATTCGTTTCGGCATGCTGGTCACCCTCGTCTTCGTCGCTCGTCTGGTCTTGTGGTATCTCAGCCCACGGCAAAAAGCGCCAGAGGGCATGCCGGAAAACGCCTACGGCTTATCGCGGGCGTTATCCCTCAGTTTATGGTTCGGCGTTATGGTGCTCGCCATCATTGGGTTGCTCAATGCCTGGGCGCATGATCATGACGTGTTATTGTTTTATGTGATCCCGCTACCTGCCTTGATTCCGCATACTTACGAACTCGGCTTGGTGATGGGGTATCTCCATAGTGCAGCGATGTTCTGGATCACATTCATGCTGCCGATCTATTTCATCGTCGGGATTTATCACGCGCTCCGATATAAGGTCGGTTTCTTGCGCCTTATACCAAGCCCAAAAGTGTGAGGAGTGTGTGATGTCAAACAATGCAAATGTCTACACGACGCAAGCGAAAGTCATTCACGGCGCCTTCATTGCTGTGATGATTGTTGTTTCCCTTATGACTCCGTATTGGGTGTTTGGTCTTGTTCCTTTTTTCACAAGCCCTGATATGGAAGTGCTTGAGCGATCAACAGACGCCACCATTCTCCCCGAGGGGTATGCCTTAACGTGGGCCTCGGCAGAAGAAGAGGCGCAGGCGATTGATGACTTTAACTGGTGCCGCAATTGTCACAGCCTGAAAGAAGGTGAAAAGCATCGCACTGGTCCAAATCTTTATCAGATTTTAGGGCAGCCTTATGCCAACCAGCCACAATTTTACTACTCGGCTCCGTTTAAAGCTTTGCGTGATGAAGGGGCCATTTGGACGTATGAGGCGCTGGATGCCTTTATTAAAAACCCCGGGGCAGAGGTTCCCGGCACCCGCATGCGCTATCCACCGGCGATTTTTGAAAACATGCAAAATGACGACGCCCGTGCGCGCGCTATGAAATATATGCTTATCAACACCCAATAGGGATTTTAAGATTCAATCAGAGGGAATGCGTCAGTATGACAAAAGAACTTGATCTCACACATTTAGATCGCCGCACCGCGATGCAGGCCATGGGGGGAATCGGCTTGGCGTCCTCAGCGGCGCTTGTGGCGTCCGCACACTCTGCGCAGGCGGAAGGGGCATTAGAAGCAACAACGAATGAGGTGACGAATGCCAGCCTCACGGGTCCTTATGTGGATTTAAAAACACCGCAAGGCAATATTACAGGCTTTGGCCGGACCATTGGTGACCTTGACGAATCCAAACAAAAATTTGGCTATTATGGCGGTGCTGTTATGGCGGTGATGCCGGATAAAAAAGTGCAGCCAATTTTTGAATTCCACGGCTTTAGTGTCACCCGCATGCAAGCGCAGGAGGATGGCTCGTGGAAGAAGCTGCTGCGCGAAGTAGGGTATTACACCGATCTCAAAACCGGCGAAATTATGGAAGAATGGTACAACCCTTTCATTGATGAAAAAGTGAAAGTGGTGCCTGTCGCCAATGATCCCTTTAATTTTCACCTCCAAGAAACCTTCCCAAAACTTGAGTTCGTCAAAGATGCGCCGGATATTCCTTTTGTGCTCGATTGGCGCAATATCGGAGATGCGTTAACGCTTCATATGGATGTGCATTTGCGGTATCCCAATATGATGTTGAATCCGCAAAAGTGGCCACGTGAATCGTCCGGTCCATGGGTGATTGCATCGGAAATGTTCCGTACCCAGCTCAGCCTGAAAGACATGCAGAATGAAGATCTCACGACCCTCGAAAGCCGCGGGTCGTGGAACCGGGTGACGCCATGGTTGCCATGGATGTTTATGGGCCAAGCGCCAGGGCACATTTTGTACGCTTGCGAAACGCTCAGCAAAGGGGATGACCCATCCTTTATTCCAGAACAATTGCTGCGTTACACCGAAGCGAACTATCCGAAGTTCATGGAGGCGCCAACGGAATGGTATGAACCGAGTCTCTCAAGCATTGAGAATTATGCGCGCGAGCAAACGCCAGCACCCCTCCCAGTCAAAGAGGACGCCCCCGCAGAAGCGGCTTCTGAAGGTGCGCCTGCGCCAGAGTAGGGTAAAAAGGGTCTATGGCAATATTGAAGGGGGCTGTGCAGTCATATCGCTGCACAGCCTTTTCTTTTGTATGGGTCTCTTGCTTTTCCGTGTCTCGCGGTTAAAGTCAGTGGCGCCTATACCTTTATTCTTGCATTTGTTTGTGGATCAACACATGTCGTCATCTTCATCATCATTCATCTCGCTTCGTCTTTTTTTCATTGTTTTGTTAAGCTTTGCCTTAACCGCGTGCGGGTCCATGGATGGCTTGTTGGGTGGAGACGAAACGGCCTCGCAAGACATCCCCAGCAAATCGATGAAAAACCATGCTGCTGTGGCGATGCCTGATGTGTATAGCGCAGATGTGGCCGAGCAGATTTTACGGGATGGGGGAAATGCGGTGGATGCCGCTGTGGCGGTTGGCTTTTCTCTCGCGGTGACTTTTCCCGAAGCGGGGAATATTGGTGGCGGGGGATTTATGACCATCCAAATGGGTGGTCAGTCCTATTTTATGGATTACCGTGAAACGGCGCCGTTGGCTGCAACGCGGGATATGTATCTCGATGACAAGGGAGAGGTCATTCCTCGCCTCAGCCTGATCGGCAGCAAAGCCATTGGAGTCCCTGGAACCGTATGGGGGATGTGGGAAGCGCATCAGCGTTTCGGTCGTTTGCCGTGGCAAGATGTGATGGCGCCATCCATTGAGCTTGCGAAAAACGGCTTCAAAGTTCATGAGGAGCTTGCACGGAATGCTGCCCGGAGTGTGCGCACATTTAGCGGCAAAACAAACTTCGCAGAATATTTTGCCGCTTTGGAAGAAGGCAAAACTTTTAAACAGCCTGCGCTTGCGAAAACCCTTGAACGTATTTCTCAACTTGGTCCTGATGGGTTTTATCAAGGCCGTGTCGCTGATCAGATTGTTGCGACAATGCAAAAAACCAAGGGGCTGATCACACATGAAGATCTTGCGTCTTACCGGCCAAAATGGCGCGTGCCTTTGACATTTCAATGGAATGATTACACGATTGTGTCTGCGCCGCCGCCAAGTTCAGGCGGGATTGCTCTTGCGCAATTATTGAAGATGTACACGGCTCTCTCTGAGACGTTTGAAGGGGTAGAACATAATTCAGCGCAATACATCCATCTTTTGGCTGAGATCGAAAAACGCGTCTTTGCGGATCGCGCCGTTTATCTCGGCGATCCTGATTTCGGCACTGTCCCCATCGCAGCATTGATCGATGATGACTATCTGCGCAAGCGCGCAGCCCAGGTGAAACCGGCTGCGATTTCAACCATGGCCGATGTGCCGCCAGGTTTGGAAAGCCCGGATACCACCCATTATTCAATTACGGATCGTTATGGCAATGCCGTCGCCAATACCTACACATTGAATTGGAGTTTTGGCTCCGGTGTTGTTGTAGAGGGTGCAGGTTTTCTCATGAACAATGAGATGGATGATTTTAGCGCGAAACCTGGTGCGCCCAATGCTTTTGGTGTTGTTGGCGGCGCCATGAATGCGATTGAACCTGGAAAACGCATGCTGTCCTCTATGTCGCCCAC
>JANQLI010000089.1 GCA_028280675.1 Alphaproteobacteria bacterium | reverse complement strand
CGCCGTCATAAACACGGCCTCTTGCGCCGTAAAGGCGGCGGTCTGACCATGGTCACCAAGTCCGAACGGGCGGGCGGCACGTTTCATCTCAACTCACGGTGGGATTACGACAAACGCATGCAGCCCATGGCGACCAAAGCGCATGTGCAGGCGTTTATGGACAATCGCGCGCGCAAATGGGCGGCGGAATTTGCCTTCAAAGGCGCGAAAGCCCACTTCAAACTGGATAGCGGCGTCAATCCGGTGGATATGAAAATCGCCTTTGAACGGGGCTGGCTTGTGAATGTAGCGCCAAGCGCGGTGCCGCTTTACTTCCTGCTTGGGCGCTACGATCTCAACGAAGGCGGAATTCAGGATTTCGTCTCTGTGGCCTATTCCGCAGAAGGGGAAAACTTTGGTATGGGACGCAATATCCTGGAGCTGGAATATCTCGATCCCATTGAAGCGCGCGACAAAGACGGCGAACCGTTCATTCTCGATTACTTTGTCTGTGACGAGGTGCCCTTGAAAGGCACGTCCCGCAAACGCGGCAAAGCCACACGGCGCTTGCATCTGTGGGCGGATGAAAACCGCCGCCTTTATAAAGTGATTGAAGCGCAAGCAGGGGTCCTTATGACCACGGTGCGTGAAGATCATATGAAGGCCTTAGCACGCGTGCAGCCTTATCCCGATATGGTGTGGCCGGCAGGCATGGCCCCGGCGAAAGATTAACGCCCGTCTTGCACGCCCAGCACCCATCGCAATCCAGCCAACAGCCACACGCCGAGACCGACCCCGAAAATAAGCCCTAGCGTGTTCGCCAGCATATCCGCTAGCGACCCTTCGCGGCCTTCGGCAAAGAGAGGTTGACCCAATTCAATGACCGCGCTGAACAGAACAAGCGCCAGAAAAACCCG
Organism: Alphaproteobacteria bacterium; assembly: GCA_028280675.1. Taxonomy (GTDB): domain Bacteria; phylum Pseudomonadota; class Alphaproteobacteria; order SMXP01; family SMXP01; genus JANQLI01. The sequence goes on along the minus strand of JANQLI010000089.1, from coordinate 1,717 downwards.
CAAGCGGCTTTCCGCCGTGCCCACGGCCCACATGCCACAGCCCATCACAGCGGCATAGGCTAAAAAATGCGCCACCTTATCATCCAGACCGGTGCTTTGTTCGAGATCCCCTGCAGACGCAGGGGCGAAAGAGACAAGCACAATCAAAAAAAAGCACAGGACAAAACCAACACTTGCCAACGGCTGTAAAAGACGCGGCCATGGGGAAGGCAAAACAGCAAGAGATATGTCTAAAAATGATTTATAATTCATAGAGTTACGAATTTCTCATCGGCATGTACGCCAAAGCGCCGCATGACTTTAACAAATATGGCGGCGCGCCCGTAAGGAAAGCAGCAAAAGATTAAAAAGGATATTGAACCACAAAGGCTTGACCCGCCCCGCCAGCGGTCTAAAAGATCATAACAAGAAGAGGCCACGCGCCCGATAAGGACGACCTAATGCGAACACCACCAAATGCGACAACTGCAAAGAGCACACCTGATGTGCGTCATGACTGGACCCGCGAAGAAGCACAAGCGCTTCTCGGTCTGCCGTTCAACGATTTGCTCTTTAGGGCGCATTCCCTGCATCGTCAGTATTTCGATCCCAACGCCGTGCAAAAAAGCACACTACTTTCGATCAAAACGGGAGGCTGCGCCGAAGATTGCGGCTATTGCAGCCAAAGCGCCTCAGCGCCGACCGGCCTCAAAGCCACAAAATTAATGCAGGTAGAGGCCGTGCTTGACGGCGCGCGCAAAGCAAAAGACGCTGGCGCATCGCGCTATTGCATGGGGGCGGCATGGCGCGCGCCAAAAGACCGTGACATGGATATGCTATGCGACATGATCAAAGGCGTGCGCGCGATGGGCATGGAAACCTGCATGACCCTTGGCATGTTGACAAAAGAGCAAACCGAACGGCTGCATGACGCTGGCCTTGATTATTACAATCACAATGTCGATACGTCGGAATCCTATTATCCGGAAATCATCACGACACGGACATATCAAGACCGCCTCGATACATTGCAACATGTCCGCGACAGTGGCATCAACGTCTGCAGTGGCGGCATCATCGGCATGGGCGAAAGCGAAGCCCACCGTGTGGATATGCTGGTGACGCTGGCGACCTTACCCGAACATCCCGAAAGCGTTCCCATCAATATGCTGGTGGCCATCCCTGGAACGGCGCTTGAAAATCAAGACCGCGTTGATCCGCTGGATTTCGTGCGTGTCATTGCGTTGGCCCGCATTATGATGCCGCAATCCATGGTGCGTCTCTCAGCCGGGCGCGAAGACATGAGCGATGAAATGCAGGCCCTGTGTTTCTTCGCAGGAGCCAATTCTGTTTTTGTCGGCGATGAACTGCTGACCACCCGCAATCCAGGACAATCCAAAGATGACGCTCTGTTCAACAATCTCGGCATTAAGGGCATAGCGGCGGCGTTACGCGATCACGCCCCACAATAAACGTGTCTCACACTGCGTGGCTGCGTGTTAAGCGGCCCAGGTTTCTTCGCCGCTATAAATCGCATCAGCGGCTTTGCCTTGCACCAAATAAGCCCCTATGGCGCACGCTTCCATGAGGTGATCTAATTGATCGCAGTGTGCAAAGATCAGACGATCGACGCCCCAGCGCTGCACCAACGCGCGATAGAGGGCTTTCTCCTCTGCCGCAATTTTTGCGGAGGGCGCCTTGATGCGCAGATAGCGGCATCCAAGCTGATCGAGATCGA
>JANQLI010000160.1 GCA_028280675.1 Alphaproteobacteria bacterium | reverse complement strand
ATGTGATGTCAATCGAATAAAGGGATGTTCCCGAGAGGGGACCGAGCACAACACCCGCTGTCGTTGCGGCGGCAATCAAACCGGATGCCGTACCTTGTTCATGCGGTTCAACGCTTAACGAAGAGCTTCCGCTAATGCCGGGGCTGGCGACACTGAAGGCCACGCCAAGCAACATATATCCAACAAAAAGCATTTGATAGTTTACCGCGAAACCGATCACAAGAAGGGACACCATAAATGCGGGAAAACAAAGGCGCAGTAATATGCGTGGATGCACATGCCAGATTTGCAGCACGCCCACTTGTAATATCACATTCGTCAGGCCCAATGTGGCCATTGCTGCGCCCGCAATCAGCACCACTTCATCACGATCTGCAATGCCAAAGCGGTCTTCAATATAGAACGCTGTGATAAACTGCAGCATTGTGAACACAAAAAAGAATGTTGCCCACATAATCATAAAGGGGCGGATGCGTTTATCGCTAAACTTCATAGAGACCGTTTGCGTTTGTTTATGTTTGGCGGGTTCCTTAATCAGGTAATAAGCGGCAATTGCGCCAAAAAGGGAAATACCCGCCGCCACGTAAAGCGGCGTGAGAATATAAAAGAAAGCACCTAACACACCACCGATCGCGGGTCCGATAATAGAGCCAAGGGAATTCGCGCCACCGATCAAGGCCATGCCTTTTGCACGGTCCTTGCGGCTTGTGATGTCGGCCATGAAAGCGTTGGCGGATGGATAAACGGCGCTGGCGGACATGGAGTAGACAAATCGTGAGGCAAGCAAAAGTCCGAATACGGCCCACACACCGACAAGGCCCATAAGCCCGACTTGCAGAGAAAGGGCCAGGAAGAATGTGCCAAGAAAAGACCCGATAAGTCCTAAAATGAGCACGGGTTTCCGTCCTTGCGAATCGCTTTTCTTTCCCCAATAGGGGGATGCAAAGACCAGAGCGATATTCGAGAGCGTAAACATCAAGCCGAATTGCATTTCCGTGAGACCAATATCGCGCGTGAGAGGTCCGACGAGAACAAACAGTATGGATTGCCCGATACCGAAAATCATCACTGCTGCAAAAAGCAGCACTTTCTCCTTGGCGTAGGATGGCGGAGTGGTCGTATCGTCTTGGTCGGTCACAGAAGCCATGGTTTGTCCCAATATCTTTCCTGATGTGCCGGCGCACCCTATGGGAGATTACTTGCTCTGCCAAGCGTAAGATGCGTTGAACCACCAATATGCGGCTTTGATTGCGATACGTATGGAAGCGGGGTATGGATGTCTTCAGCCGCGATTTATATCAATACAGCTTTAGCGGAAGGAAAGTCATCAATATGGATGTGCGCCGAACGCCAGATCGTTATTTCCGTGATCTCCAGGACTATGCTTTTGATCCTCATTACGCCCTTATCCCCGACGGTGCAGGCGGCACCTTGCGCATACATTATGTTGATGAGGGGGTGACGTCTGCGCCAATCCTCTTGCTTCTGCATGGCCAGGGGCAGTGGGTTTATATGTTTCGTCATATGATTCCAATATGCGTGAGAGCAGGCTTTCGTGTCATCGCTCCTGATTACATTGGTTTTGGCAGGTCAGATAAACTTGTTAATCAGCAAGACTATACGTTTCAACGTCATGTTGATTGGGTGACATCTTTTGTCACCGGGTTAGAGCTTGGAGACGTCACAGCCTATATGTTTGATTGGGGGGCTTTCTTTGGTTTGCGGCTTGCGTCAGAACATCCTGCATTGTTTAACAACATTATTGTCAGTAACGGGCGTTTGCCGACAGGGGACGAGCCGCAGAGCCAGTGGTTTCTTGATTGGCGTGCGCGGATGCGCGCATCCGATACATTTCCCATGGGAGAACTTGTCAATACCGGTACGCGCAGGTCGCTGTCAGATACAGAAATTGCTGCGTATGAAGCTCCATATCCAGAAGAAAGTTACAAGACAGGCCCACGTCAATGCCCTGAAATTTTGCCTGTGACGCCTGATAATGCGGCAAGTGATGTCAATCGCGCAGCGTGGGCGAGATTGGCGGCATGGGACCGCCCTATGCTGACCTTGTTCAGTACAGGCTTTCCGGGTGCGCAAGGGCCGCACCTGTTGCTGGATCATATCCCTGGCTGTGCGGGGCAGCCACATCACATATATGACGATTTAAGTTTTTATCTCACCGAAGACGCCGGTGCGGATATTGCGGAGCGCATTGTTGCTTTTGCGCAATCTTAAATTACGCTTTGCGTTTATGTAACTTACTTAGCGCAGCATCGGTGTCTTGTGAAACAGGGGCGACAAAGGCGCCCGCCAGCATATCGACAAGATTACTGACATAGGTCACCATGCCGTCTTTTGTACGCGCCATGCTGTCCGGCATAATTTGGTTATAATCCGCAAGGGCATGAATCGTGGTGGCGATCAGCAAGCCAAACCGTTGGCCGAAGATGTCTGGCGGTAAATCCGGTGATGTTTTGCGTAACATCGAGACGGTTTGTTGCAAGCCTCCTGCATAAGCGCTTTCCGGCAAGGAGCGAACGTAATTGGCCGGATGGCTGGTCGCTTGCGCCATGAATTGGATGTAATGCTCTGCATCCTTTTCATACATCTCTTCGACAATGGGATAGACGATCGCTTCGACCAAAGCGCGTACGTCACCGGTTTTGCCCTTGGCTTCAATTTGCGCATTCAGTTCAAGACGCCGGGCGTTCACGCGTTCCATGCGAAAATCGTAAATGGCTTGTATCAGACCCTCTTTAGAGCCGAAATGGTAATGGCTGGCGGAGGAGTTTTTCTGCCCGGCTGCATGATTGACCTGACGCAGGGACACCGCATCAATCCCCTCTTCCGCAAACAGTTTTTCCCCTGCAAAAATAAGCAATTGCCGGGTGGCTTGCTTTGACGGTTTCGCCGTTTGGACAGTGGAGGATTTAGAACCCATTTTGTTTGTCATCCTTGGTCAAAGTGTGTATCTTGGCCAAAATTAAGTCAAGCGATTTAATTCAGCTTTGGGAGAGCACGCGCCGCTTAACATCACTTAGTGACCCCTCTTGGCCCCCTCTCCTTGGCCATGCCTTGGTGAACATAGTGGCATTGATTGCATAGGCGCACGCAATCTTAAAGTCTTGACAATAATGAAAAAAACATGAGGACGACCAGGAATGACGAAGCCAGATACGAACGGCATTCATTTTGGCCCCTATTGGTTTACCCCAGGACTTGCCCCGATCAACATAGCAACTGCGCTGTATGCTGCATTTAGCACGCTCGGTGTGATTACGTTTATGAGCTTTATTCAGCCATATTTATTGACCGAAGTGTTGCAAATTCCAGAATCCGAGCAAGGCTCTTTGTCTGGTCGGTTAGGGGTCTATCAAGAGGTCATCGTCATTTTGTTGACGGGATTTGTTGGCGCAACGGCCGATCGACGTGGCATACGCATTGTTTATGCGGTTGGTTTTCTCACCATGGGGATTGGTTACCTGATTTATCCTTTGGCTGATGCAGTCTGGCAACTTTACTTGTTTCGAACATTTTTTGCGATTGGCGCAGCTATTATTCCAGTGATGCTGAGCACCTGTGTTGTTGAATATATTCAAGATGTGTCGCGTGGGAAATGGGTTGGCACCTCCAGTATCTTTAATGGGCTCGGTGTTATGTTCATGTCGCTTGTTCTGGCGAAGACACCGCAGTTTTATTTTGACATGGGTTCTGATCCGATTTCAGCAGGTCGCTTTGCTTTTTGGACCGCGATGTCCTTGTGTTTCATCTCTGCTGCGATTGTTTATTTTGGTCTCAAGAATATTAGTGGAACAAAAGTCGATCATAGTCATGAGAATATCCTTAAGTCAGTGAAGGAAGGTATTCTCGAAGCGCGTAACAATTCGAAGATTGCTTTGGCTTTTGGTGCGGCCTTTATTGGTCGTGGTGACCTCGTCGTCGTAGGAACATTCTTTTCATTGTGGATCAAGCAGGTGGGCCTTGAACGCGGCATGACTTCGGCAGAGGGCCTGGCATATGCAGGCTTCTTGTTTGGTGCTGTGATTCAATTGTCTGCTCTCTGTTGGGCTTTTTTCATGGGGATGATTGCTGACAGAGTGAATCGCGTACTAGCTCTGTGTATTGGATTGACTATCGCTGCCATCGGCTATGGTGGTATGGGTCAGGTAGCTGATCCATTTGACTTAAAGCAAATTATACCCTGGTGTATTATTCTTGGAATGGGAGAAACCAGTGTGATTGTTGCGGGTGGTGCTCTACTTGGCCAAGAGATGCCATTAGGACGACGGAGCGCTGTTGTTGGGGCCTTCACACTGGCTGGAGGTATAGGCATCATGGTTGCTAATTTTGCTGGGGGCGAGGTGTTTGATGCTATCGCCAAGACGGCACCTTTTACAATGATGGCGATTGTCAATATTATTGTTATGCTGATTGCCTTTGCGATGTGGTACTTTGACCCCAAGCGCAGTTTCAAGCCTGGCAAAGCCACAGAAGAGGCGGCCGCAACAAGCGACAGCTAAGATCACTCTTTGCTCAATAAAAAAGCTGCGTTCCGAGGAGCGCAGCTTTTTTCATCTGTATGCGTTTCTTTTTACGCGGATGGCGGTTGCCATTCCGCAGGCGCATCATTGAGACGCTGCATTAATTCTGCGCGTTGCTGTTCCATATTCGCGGGTAAATTAGTGCCAAGGTTTTTAAAGTAATTCCCTTGGTCATCGACTTCGGCTTTCGCTTCAGACGCTTTAATGGTCATCAACGCTTGGAATTGCTCTTTGCCAAATTCGAGACCTGCCCAATTCAAGTCATCATATTTTGGCGCCACACCAAACGGGCTTTGCACGCCCTCTGTGCGATTGCGGACGCGATCGACAATCCATTGCATCACACGCATGTTTTGGCCAAAGCCAGGCCACATAAACTTGCCGTTATCATCTTTACGGAACCAATTGACCCGGAAAATTTTTGGTGGGTTGCTAAGATTGGCGCCGAAATTGAGCCAATGCTGCCAATAGCTGCCCATATTGTACCCACAGAAGGGCAGCATCGCCATTGGGTCACGGCGGATGGCGGCCTGGTTATCGGCTGCCGCCGTGGCTTCCGATCCCATGGTGGCCGCAAGATACACGCCGTGGTCCCAATTGTTCGATTCGAAGACAAGCGGGAAGGTGGTGCTGAGACGTCCGCCGAAAATAAAGGCGCTGATCGGCACGCCTTTCGGATTGTCCCAGGCTGGATCAATCGTGGGGCATTGTCCGGCTGGGGCCGTAAAGCGCGCATTGGGGTGGGCAGCAGGTGTGCCAGATGCAGGTGTCCAATCGTTCCCTTTCCAATCGATGAGATGCTCTGGGGTCTCGTTTGACATACCTTCCCACCACACATCGCCATCATCGGTGAGGGCGACATTGGTGAAAATGGTGTTCTCTTTGAGGGAATCCATCGCTGCAGGGTTGGACGCGTAAGATGTGCCAGGCGCAACGCCGAAGAAACCGGCTTCCGGGTTAATGGCGTAGATTTGGCCATCTTCGCCGGGCTTGATCCAGGCAATGTCATCGCCGACCGTCCAGGCCTTCCAGCCTTCGAACCCTTCGGGTGGGATAATCATCGCCAGGTTGGTTTTACCACACGCACTTGGGAAAGCGGCTGCGATATAAGTCTTCTCACCTTCCGGTGACTCAAGGCCAAGGATCAACATATGCTCCGCGAGCCAACCTTCTTCTTTAGCCATGGTGGAGGCAATGCGAAGGGCGAAACACTTTTTACCCAAGAGGGCATTACCGCCATAACCAGATCCATATGACCAAATACGGCGCTTTGATGGGAAATGCACGATATAACGATTGTCAGGATCGCAAGGCCACGCCACATCGTCACGGCCATCTTTGAGGGGGTAACCGACTGAATGGAGGCATTCGACAAAATCATCATCGCCAAGAGCTTTCAGAGCGCCGTCTCCCATGCGAGTCATCGTGCGCATGCTGATGGCGACATAAGGCGAATCCGAAATTTGAACACCAATCTGGGCAATATCTGAACCAAGTGGCCCCATGCTGAAAGGGATCACATACATGGTCCGGCCTGCCATGCAGCCATCATAGAGATCGCGCATGGTGGCTTCCATGTCTTCGGGGTCACACCAGTTATTTGTCGGACCCGCATCTGCTTCGTTCTCGGAACAAATAAAGGTGCGGTTTTCCACGCGGGCGACATCACGAGGGTCTGAGCGGCAGAGATAGGAGCCAGGGCGCTTTTCTTCATTGAGTTTGATAAAAGTGCCAGCTTCAGCAAGTTCAGCGCAAAAGCGCTCATATTCTTCTTGGCTGCCATCACACCAATAAATATCTTTGGGTTTGCACAAAGCCGCAATGTCATCAACCCATTGCAGAAGCTTAGTATTACTCGTTTTTTCCTGACTCAATTGAAAGACCCCACCGAAATTGTCGATTAGTTGGGAACGCCGACCTTAGCGTTGTTAAAGGAGCCTACTAAACATGTCCGTCTGTAAAAAACAAGATTAGGATTCGGCTCCTCCAGCCCCCTTTCCATAATTCAAATAGCGCCCAGAAAACCGGGCTTTTTGTGCCTTATCCTTGCAATGGTCAGAAGGGTCTGTCGAGGGGTGTTGAAGGCATGCTTGTCTGAGAGATTGCTTCATCTCCAGGAACGCCATGTCGGCAAGACCTACTCACAATGTGGGCGCTATCGTGCTGGCGGGGGCGATGCCAGGAATATGGACGTCCCTAAAGCTCTTTTTACACTTTCTGCGTAAGCTCACGGAACCATAATCAGAATAATTATTGGCCTATGGGGTGGTATGGAGCACCAGATCAAACCCGATCTTACACCGTTCGCGCAGCGTTTTCGTGATCCTGAAATGGAAAACGCGTTCTTGGTCTACTTTTGGCAAAGAATGCAAGCGCGCGCCGTGATGACGGCTTTGATCGGGACAAGTATATTAATGCTGCTCGCTTTCTACGATTTTATAAGTTTGCAAGAGCAAGAAAACCCACTGGTGATTGGAAGCGGCCGGTATGCTACGGTGATCTTCGCAATAGCCCTATGTATCTTCTCGCAGCGCAAGACTTATTCGCCGCTTTTTTCAATATGTATGATCGGTGTGACCCTGAGCCTTTCTGTTCGTAATGCCATGATTGCCTATTACGAGATCTTCAGTTGGCAGATTATTTTGCTAGGTATGGTGTTGCAAATTGTCACTTTGGTGATGTTCATGCCCGCACGTGACTATGTTTATTATATCGTCATTGGTGCGTTCATCACGACAGGGCTTTTTATGAGTATTCTGTTTGCAGATACAGCAGAGATTTCTCGCGCTTATATCTCAATTGTTTTGATGAGTGTGTTGTGCCTCTTCTTTGTTTGGCAATCCAATGGATCAACTCGGCAACAATATTTTACGCTCAAACAATTGGAATCTGCGACTCACGAGGCAGAAGGAGCGAACAAAGCCAAATCACAGTTTCTTGCTACGATGAGCCATGAAATTCGCACGCCGCTCAATGGCATATTGGGAATGGCAACGTCCTTGGTGAATGCTGATCTGCCAAATGAGCAAAAAGAACAGGCGCAAATCATTTTGAACTCCGGCGATCACTTGCTCGGTCTTCTCGGCGATATTCTAGACATTTCCAA
>JANQLI010000096.1 GCA_028280675.1 Alphaproteobacteria bacterium | reverse complement strand
TGAATCGTCGATCTTTTCTGACAAATGCAGCGGCTATTACAGGTGGATTGACTGCCTTGCAGTATGCGCAATCCGCCCTTGCCCAGGCACTGGACGCACCAGAACAGCCTTATCGCCGCTTCGAAGATCTTTATCGTCAAAAGTGGACATGGGACAAAGTTGTGCGTGGCTCACATGGCACAAATTGTGCCGGTAATTGCGCATTCAATGTTTTCATTAAAGATGGCATTGCCTGGCGTGAAGAACAGCAAGGCATGTATGGCGCCTCAGGCGATGCACCAGACTATGGTCCGCGCGGATGTCAAAAGGGTTTGCGCCATACAAAATATATGTATGGCAAGCAACGTGTCCTCTACCCTATGAAACGGGTGGGCAAACGCGGTGAAGGGAAATGGGAACGGATCACGTGGGATCAAGCAACACATGAGATCGCAGAAAAGTTTCTCCACCATACATTCGAGAGCGGGCCCTCATCGATTTCTTTTGGCGATGGTTCCCAGTTAGGCGCAAAAGTTGCCTCTAACGCCGCCCATACACGCTTTGCCAACATTACAGGTGTGACCGTACCAGAATTCTTTTCCGGTGTTGGCGATTTGCCAACAGGCCTCTATATCACCCTGGGGCAAGTCTTTACAGCAGACACAATGGCTGCGGTTTACAAGTCGCGCTGCTGTCTGATTTGGATGACGAATCCAGCGGTGACCCGCATTCCCGACGCACACTTTTTCTGGGAAGCCAAATATAATGGCACACAAGTGGTCGCGATCTCACCAGAGTTTACCCCAACGGCTATGCACGCAAACTACTGGATCAATCCAAAACCAGGAACGGATGCAGCATTGGCGATGGCGATGGTGAATGTCCTCCTCGAAGAAAACCTATATCACGAGTCCTATATCAAGGAACAATCGGACCTGCCTTTCCTTGTACGGACGGATACCAATGAACTCTTAAGGGCGGAGCACCTTTCCATCATTGATATGTTGGCCGTCAACGATAATGTCTTTCATCTTTGGGACAAAAACACAAATCAGATCGTCAAAGCGCCCGGCACAGGCATGGCTGATGCTCCTGTCGGGCGCGAACGTCAAAAGTGGGAAAGCATTGGCCTCGGGGACATTGACCCCGCACTTGAAGGAAGATGGAGCGTCGAGACGTTAGACGGTGAAGTCGAAGTGACAACTGTTTTCGAACTTGTCAAAACACGTGCTGCAGAACATTCCCCGGAACGCATGCAAGAAATTACAGGTGTGAACCCTAGCGTCACGCGCAAAGTGGCGCGGATGTTTGCAGAAGCAGAACCAGCCATGATATATACCGGCTATGCCGCCAGTAAATGGATGCACGGGGACATCCTCCAGCGCGCGTTTCTTTTGCTTCTATCCCTGACCGGCAACATCGGTGTTGAAGGCGGCGGATTGCAATTCACCAATGCACCGGAAACCCGCAGTCTTGCGAGCTATGCTTTTGCAGGCATTGGTCCCGCCATGCGTTTGATCTCTGCAACCCAATGGGATTACGAGCATGGCAATATGCGCGAAGTGAATGAACAAGTTTACGGAGAACAGATTGCTAAAGAATATGACGATGCGTATTGGCATTCAGTGAACGAAAAATACTTCCCCGATTACGGCAAAAACGGCTGGAAGATGGGTATCTTCGCAGGCAATAACGGAGCGAATTGGCGCGCATCCGGGCGACGCTGGCGCGAGCAAGCGTTTGGTGAACTGGAAACCATTGTGACGCTCACACCGGATATGAGCGTGACAGCACATTATTCCGACTACGTGCTGCCCATTGCCAGTCATTACGAACGCGCTGATTTTGTTCTTCAACCACGCACCCCTTATATGCATGTGCTTGACATCGCTGTGCCCCCACTTGGCGAATCTGTGGATGATTTCACGGCCTTTGGACGCATGCTGGAAGCCATGAGCAAAATCGCCAAAGACAAAGGTATTGGCGCTTTTCATGATGAAGTCGATGGCAATACGATCCGCCGCGATCCTCAATCTTATTACGATCTTTACACCATGGATGGGCGCATTACCGACGTTCGCGATATTTGTCAGTTCATCATTAACACCACACCGGGCATCCCAAAGGTGACCTTCAATGAGCTTGCAGAGATTGGCGCTTTACGCCTTGATGGGTCCGACAAAACCACGTGGGCCGGGCACGACTCTCCCTATCACTCACAAGTACACCAATCGGTGAACGAAAAACGCCCTTACGAAACGCTTACGGGCCGCCAGCAATTCTATGTCGATCACGAATGGTTTGCGAAATATGACGAGGTCCTTCCAGGCTATAAAGAACCACTGTCCAACAAGGGATATGGATTGCGCATGATGATGGGTCACGCGCGTCATGGCATTCATTCCATGTGGCGCGATGATCCGTTTCTTCTGAGTTTGCAGCGCGGCGAACCGGACACCTATGTCAATCCCGACGACGCACAAGAGCGCGGTGTCAAAGATGGCGATACGATCAAAGTCTATAACGATTTTGGGTATTTTTTCAGTCAGGCCCATGTCACAGCTTCTATGCAACCGGGCATGCTGTTTATGTATCACGGCTGGGATCCGATGATGTTTAAAGGGCGGCAAAACTTCTCGGCTGTGATCTCTACAGCAGGCCTGATTAAACCAACCACAATGGCAGGCGATTACGGCCATCTGGAGTATCAAGAATTTAAGTTTGCACCGAATCAAACCTATAAAGACTTTACCTGTGAATTTGCCCTTGCCACCGCAGAGGAACTTCAAGCGGCCATGGAAGAGGTGAAGGCATGACGGTTGCCGATAACATCCTTCCAACGCTCGATAGCACCGTTTCAAACAAACGACGTCTCGCCACTATGACCGCTGTGGTGCTGGCGACGCTCATGTCAGCCTTGGACGCAAGCTTCATTCCGATCGCTTTTCCGGACATGATCGACAAGCTCGACACCAGCACCTCGATGGTCGTATGGGTCGCTCTTGGGTATTTGATTGCGGCAACTGGACCGATGTTGTTTCTGGTGCGGGTTAGCGAGACCTATGGGCAAGTTCGACTTTTCCAAATCGGCATCGTTATTTTCAGCATTGCGATGACGCTCTGCGCCTGGGCACCGAACATCTTTTGGCTCACTGTTTTGCGCATCATTCAAGGCATTGGCATGGCAATGTTTATGCCCGGCACCTTTGCTCTTGCGGCGAGGGTTTACCCGAAAGATCAAATGGGCCGCGCGATGGGCATTTTGCAAGCAGCCAATTCCGGCGGCTTTTTGCTTGGTCCGGTTTTTGGGGGATTCCTGCTTGATGCTTTCGATTGGACGGCGATTTTTATGAGCCGCATACCGTTAGCCCTTATTGCCATCATTGCCGCCTTTCTGGCGTTTGGCCTGAAACAGGATGATTTTGAATCTCCCAAGGAGCGCCGCGATTATGATCCCCTTGGTGCCATTTACCTGACCATTGCGTTGTTTGGCCTTCTGTTTGGCGCCAACCGGTTACCTGTCGAAGACAACCACCTTGAAATGACGGTATGGCTTATCTTTCTAGGTGGGTTCGCTGCCTTTGCGCTTTTCTTGCGTGAAGAAAACCGCAGCAAAGATCCGCTCGTGGACCTGAACCTCTTCCGGCACAATCAAACCTTCACCAAGGCCGCGTATGGCTTCACAACAGCCTTTGCCAGCTACCCCGTCTATATGTTTGTGCTCCCACTCTTACTGATCACAGGCCTTGAGATGCGGGCGTGGGATGTCGGCATTGTGATGTGCACCGCCGCCATAGCCACCCAAATCTGCAGCCCATTCGCCGGACGTTTGGGAGACAAATACGGCGCCGAACTTATGGCACTCATCGGCACCGCTTTAACGGCCGCTGGTTATCTAGGTATGCTGGTGTTTGACGTCGATAGTTCAGTAGCAATTCTTTATATCCCAATGGTGATCATGGGGATAGGCAACGCCTTTTTCTTCGCGCCAAATAACGGTTTGATTATGACTTCTGTTCCCCCCGAACAATCCAGCATGGCGTCTGGTATGATCGGCACGTTACGTCAAACCGGATATGCTTTTGGTTTTGCGGTCATCGCTAGCCTTTATACGGCCATTCAAGATGTTTACGAAGCGAGCATCACTTATTTTTCGATTGATATTCTTGAACCTGAAACAGCCGATGTCGTCTCAACATTGTTTGACAATGGCAGCATCCTGTCTCCCGAGATCACAGTCTATGTGTTTCAAATTACAGTTATTATATGTACAGCGATTTTGATTTGTCCTCTCATCGCATCGATCCCCAATATTAAGCTCAAAGGCTATCACTATGGCTTCATCAGTGCTGCCGCTTTAGGCATTGCAGCTCTCGGCACCGCTTTTTTTATGGCAACATCCGACCTTACCCCCAGCGAAGGCAGCACAGGCATCAAGGTCAGCACCACCATTCACGAACGCAAACCCATTGAAGCCTTTGGCATGACGAGTCGATCTGTCACACTTCGCGAACCTTCTGTCAGTGAAACCAACTCTTTTGACGGTGAAACTGTTTTTTTTGAAAACTGTTCAGCTTGCCACGGCGAAGATGCCATGGGCATTGACGATTTTGGCGTTCAATTGCATGACAGCGCGTTCATCACTGCAGTAACAGATGATGAACTTATTAATTTTATCAAGCAAGGTCGCGATGAAACACATGACAACAACACAACCGGATTGATCATGCCTCCCATCGATTACTTAGAAGATGGGGAATACAAAGCGCTCATAACATATCTTCGTACCTTGGATACACAGTAGAACCGTATGAGCATGCAGAAAAGATATTCGCCCAACGTTGCATTTATCACAGACGCTGGCGTTGTCGCACACCTCAACCACAGGAGAGAATAATCAATGCTGTTAAACAAAGAGCGTGCATATGCGATTATGGATAGAGAAAACCTCGACGGGTTAGTCGCGCAACTTCCGATCAACGTTTATTATTTAAGTGACTATTGGGGTCTCTTTAATACACCTGGGGGATATGATGCGGCTTACTTTGCGGTGCTGCCACGAAAAGAATCCGAGTCCGCAAGCTTGGTTGTTCCTGCCCTTGAAATCCGGCGTATTGAGACAAAAGGCACATGGATGCCAAACATTGTTGGCTTTACTAATCCAGACAGTGATGATGTTTTCCCCGAAGAAACGCCAAAGGGGCTTGATTATCATGGCTGGCCACTTCGGGAAGGTGCACATCTGACGGAGATTGAGCAGCGCTGGCAAGATATTGTTGCCAGACTTGGATCGCAGATGTCGCCAGATGCGTTTTGGGCCGTTGCGCGTGCTCTCAAACAAACAGGTCTTGCGAAAGCCCGCATTGCTACAGATGAACCGCGTCTTCAAGGCTGGCTTGATACATGCGGGTTAACCCATATCGAGTGCCAGTATCGCGTTGATCTTTTTAACGAGATCCGCCTGGTCAAGACGCCGGACGAGCTAACCCTTATGCGCAAAGCCGCCATCGCCAATGAAAAGGGACTGCTGACAGCCGCGGAGGCTATGAAAGATGGCTGCACGTGGTTGGAGCTTGAGAATATTTATATGATCAAAATGGCCGAACAAGATGCCCGCGGCGTCTATCTTAATTGTGGCATTGGAGAACTTCCCGCAGGTCACATTCGCCGGGGTGAACCGGTGATGTTTGACGCCCTTGGGCGATATGACCATTATCATGGTGACTTTGGGCGATGCGCTGTCGTAGGTGAACCGTCCGCAGAACATATTGCGCGCCATGCAGCCATTTGCAAAGGGTGGGATGCCGCACAGGAGTACCTCAAGCCCGGCGTGAGTTACAGTGACCTTTCCCAAGCGGTCGGCGATGTGGTTCGCAAAGAAGGCATTCCCAACTTCCGAAACCCTGTTGTGCATAGTCTGGGTCTTGAACATACGGATGACCCCAAGGCACCGGGTGTACAACCGCAAGACAAACCAGATCAAATTCTACAAAAGGGCATGGTAGTCAATGTGGACCTTCCTCACACCGAAATCGGCTGGGGGTCAGTGCATATGGAAGACACCGTTGTGATTACAGAAGATGGCTTTGACCGGCTCTCGACAGCAGATTTCAGCATGCGAGTTTCGTAAAAAGTAAAAATCTAACTCTAGACGTCACGTCAACAGAGTTCACAAGTGTAAACGTATGTAATCATCGGGTCTTGATGATAGGGTCAGAGCGAAACAACTCTATGAATGTCAGATAGGAATCAAGTGAGTGAGAGGGAAAATCGAATAAATAGTAATGATAAGTAAGTAATCGAGGATATTCTATGTGTCCGGTTTCAGTTCTCTAAATCCACTCTCACGCCATGCATTCAGTGGTGAGTTTTGATCAGCATAAACTTCAAAAGTCTTGTTTCGTGAGTTACTGTCCGCAAGCGCCGCGACACAGACCTCCGCGAGGTCAACTCGATGGATAAGTGCGTTATCTGCGCCAAAGATTCGGTCACCTTGATCAAATACGATACCGCGCGTCCCTGGCTCATAATCTTTGTCTTTCAGGTTTAGATTGCCGGGGCGGATGATCGTGTAAGTAAGTCCACTTACCCTCAAATGTTCTTCGCCCTTGAATTTCCAGATAAAAGAGTTTCCTGACAAACGATTAAAATAATGCTCAGGATCAGAAATGGTTGCACCCGCCGAGGAAATAAGGACAAAATGTTTGATCTCGTTTTGTACAGCAAGGTCAACCACATTTTTCACGCCACCATAATCGATGGTTTCCGGTGTGATACCCGCGCGCGTGCTACGACCAGACCCGAGAGCGCAAATAACGTAATCGACACCTTTGAAAACATTCAACATAGTAGCCACATCACGGACATCAACTGCCAACCAATCATACTCCTTATCTGGAACTTTACTTTGGGCGCGCGCCACATTGGTTGTGAGGCCAAGTGGCGTGTATCTGTTTTCATCTAAAATACGCATAATATGCAAGCCGGTTTGGCCGCTGCCGCCAGCTACAAGAACTTTACCTTTTTTTCTTCGTGGCAGTTTCTCCATTGCTTTAGCGTGAGATAAATTCATACTCGCAAGCAAAGAAGATAGAAGAAAAGCTCGACGGTCAAGTGATCGACCCATAGCATTTACCTCAATAGCTGATTACGCCCAAATTCTACCAGGGCAACTCATGCCCACGGTAATCCATGAATTGCCCGCTCGTTTCCAGGGTATAATGATTTGCAATGAGATCCATCATAGCATCGACACTGTCATCAACGGTGATTAAAGACCCTGCTGGAAAATTATCAGCCACCAAAGGTTTGACAGCCTCAATATCAATGGGCCCAGGATTCAAGAGCCCAACAATTACTTCAGAATCGCGACCACGAAGGTACATATCAATCCGATGCGCAATCATACTCGTTGTGGCGAAACTGGCTTTACCAAAGAAATTCCCACAGCGCCTACAACTCGTTTTGACTTTACTTCCGATCACACCATTCGAGCTAGATATGATGACGAACTTTTTGTGCTGACTGGCTTCCACATTATCCCGAAACGTCTCGATAAGTTTCAATGGGGCGAGCGCGTTGACTCTTGCCATTTCATTGAAGGCATCATAATTGAATTGACCAAACTTTTGGGCTTCCATACCACCGACAGCCTCTGTAACGGTCATGCGGGTGGAACTCAACAAAAGGTCAATCGGTTGATCTTTGTACTTCGCAGCTATAGCATTGATCGCATCAAAGTCTGTAACATCCAAGGTTTCAACCGTAATATTTGAATGTTCTGCCAGGAGATCTTGCAGAGCTTCATTGCTTCCTGGATCCAAATCCGTTGCAATCACATTCCAGCCTTGTTCTGCATATTTTTCCGCAAAAACAAAACCAATTTCTTTATGCGTTCCTGTCAGAAATACAGTTGGCGTATATTCAGCGTTATGTCCATCTGCGATCGCATAAACATGACTAAATGCACCTAACAGGATGAACCCCGGGCTCATTGACAGAATCAGTGAGCGCAGAAAGCTATTTACAAATTCTTTCATCTAACTATGACACTTTTTTGGAATTACGACATCTTAACGATCAACAGGGAAGAAGCGCCATTCCCGCCAACGCTTGCCGTCCTTATGCTCTGCAACGATGATAACAGGACGCGTCCACTCGCTACCATCGTCCTTAATAAAGGTGCTGTAGTGATATGTGACTTTCATGTTTTTGTAGATGCCCCAGGTCTCACCCCCTGACTTCTCTTGCACCCACCGTCCGCCGCGCGTTTTTTGACCGGCAAAGGACTTCGTCATATTTGCACGCATCTCATCTTTGCCATCAGTGATCACGACAGCACCTTCGTCCGTAATGTTGATCATTTGCGCATCATCAGTCATCGCGTCTAAAGAGGCCTCCACATCTTGCCCGAAGGCTTGACGCGCCTCTTTTATGGACTCAATGTAAGTACTATCATTACGGGCTTCTTCATAAAGCCTATCAAGGCGCTCTTGATCTGGTACCGGTGCATACACACCATTGAAATAACGACGCTCTGGCTTGCTGCCTTCTCCTTGAAGGGATTCACATCCGGACAATGCAATCGCTCCGACAACAGGTATAAGCACAGCTTTCATAGCAATGCGGACTTTCTCAGAAATCTGACGAAACATGATCATATTATTCCTCTCCCAATAATTCTATTTGGATACGTGTATTCAACTAGTGATGACGTATGGGATTCTTATATCCACCAACTGTTCACAAAAAAGAAAGGCCAAAGATGGGGGAAGTAATCTTTGGCCTTTCATATGCAGCAAACACCTTTCAGGCGATGCCTAGTCTTTATCCCATGTATATCAGAATTTCACTTTAAGTGTGCCTCCAATGGTGCGTTGGTGCCCAAGAGTTGGGGTATAACCCACATCAATCACACGGAATACGTTCCCGGCTTGATTATTGTAGACTTCATCAAAGAGGTTTTTAGCCCAGAATTGCAATTCCCAATGTTCTGCTGTGAGACCCGCACTCATATTCACAAGTGTACGAGGCTGGATCCAAGCCGTGTTAATTTCACTAGTATATTGCTTCTCCTGATAGGTTACATCCGTGCGGATATAGTAACCAAGATCAGACATGTTTCCTATTGCAAGGTCATCTTCCCACATCACACCACCGAACACTTGTGTAGGTGATTGGCGTTGCAATGTATTCCCACCAACATCTCCATTACTTGCACAAACAACATCATCACACGCACCTGACTGGAAAATGCGGTCTGAAATCGTTCCATCTTTGTAAGTAGAATCCTGATAGGACGCCCCTGCATTCACAGTCAGATTATCGGTAAGTTGGATAGACCCTTCAACCTCAATACCGTAAACTTCGACATCACCAAGATTTTCGACAATTGTCGTAATCCGATCTCTATCACGGCTGGACAAGAGCGCATCAAGTGCAGGAACAATCGTTGGGCGGCGTGCCATGTGCATATCTTCCCAATCCACATGATAAATTGCCGTACTCAATTGAGCGCGTCCATCTAAGAAGGTGTTCTTACTGCCGATTTCATAGGTCCAGTTTGAAGATGTATCGAAGAAACGTTCATCCTCAAGAAGTAAAAAGCCATTACTCAGGAACCGACTTGGCGTTCCATTAAAACCACCTGAGAGAACACCTTTTGAGATAGACGCATAGACCATGTTGTTGTCCGTAACATCATAATCAAACGTTATACGAGGGGTGAAGTAATTATAACTATCTTCAAGAAGTTGTATCTCAGCCGCAATTGGCAAGGCTACAGGATCAACCAAATGATTGAACTGGGATTTTTCTTCATGGGTATAACGCGCTTCAACGGTTAGACCACCACGGCCATCGAAAAATCCGTTATACTCAAACAAGCCGAATAGGGCCCATACATCTGTTTCAGTCGTCGTATAACGCGAGAGATCGGCGGCATTTGTCACAACATCATGATACGGAACAGGATCCGTACCGCCCGGCGCATTATACAATGGATAAGTACCAAAGACTTGGAAATCAGTATCAGCCCCCTCTGAATAATAGGCACCCAGCATTCCAGACCAATTGCCGCCTTCGTCATAATTCACACGAAACTCATGAGAATCATAATCGAAACCCCCATTCGGTGTACTAAACGACGTGTTTCCACCGAAAAGGAACGCATTCCCGTCTTCTGTCAACGGATCTGTGGCAGCAGAAACAGCTGTTGTGTGCGCTTCAGTCTGAATATTGCCAAAGATATACTCCAGTGTGATGGCATCCGTGATATCCCATTTCGCACCAAGGCGGAGTATTTCAGACTCTGTGACAACACCATAACCCCGGGGATCTTGCAGTGTAGAGCGCTCTTCCATAGTTGGAAGCTCACCACACCACAGCATGTGTAAGTCTGGTGAAGGCGGAACAAAAGGTGGAAAGCCTGGCGAGCCAGGAATCACGTTCCCGCAATTTAATTCATCAGCAGATCCATTAAATCGTCTGTCAATACGATAACGTGCCTTTTTTTCATTAAAATTCTCAATGTCATAATAAGCAATATCGAATTCGAATGCCTCTGTTGGCTTAATCACTGCACCAATTGACCAACTTTCATCGTCCCAACCACCGAGATTACCTTTCGTACTTGGGCTTCCAATGTTATTAGCCTCGGGGTGCGAGTTGCCCCACGTGCCATCAAATTCAGACTGTGCCCATGATGCACGTACACCAAACTTACCTTCGACAATCGGCACGCCAACAGAGATACTGTAATCCTCGCGCTCGTCAGAGCCAAAGGTGATTTCCGCTTCCACGTCTAATTCATCAAGCGGAGCTTTATTCGGAATATAATTCAATGCCCCCATAAAAGCGTTTCGCCCATAAAGAGCGCTCTGCGGTCCTTTCGCTATTTCGATACGCGCGGTATCCATTAAGCCCATATCGAAAGCGTACTGACGGGGAACATACAGACCATCAATAAAAACAGAGACATTGGTTTCTAAAACGGTACTGGTGAATTGGCTAGCACCACGAATTGTGGGCAGCCCAAGGCCGCCGTTGGCACCATCTTCAAAATTGAAACCCGGTGTTTGTTGCGCAATGTCTTCCAGCTCTTGCATTGCGCGACGCGAAAAATCGCCTGCCGTGAATGCAGAAATTGCCACCGGTACATCTAAAATCGTTTCTTCGCGCTTCCGAACGGTCACAATCAATTCATCAACGGCAGCGATACCGGCGGCTGGCAATGTTGTGACAGCTGGTAAGACAAGTAAAGTCGCCAATGCTGTATTAGCGAGTCGATTTTGGCTTATCATAGAAATAATCCCCCTGTTATCTTTAATCAAAATCAGCACATACCAATAGCTGCGCATGATTAACCGATAGAGATAACGGAGTAAGGCGTGAAATCCCCCAAGCTTAAAACAAGCAGAAGAACTTAAAAATATATTTCATATCAATAAGTTGGGTGAATGTAGACATTATTGCTTAAAAATTGAGAGACATAGAGACCCCAAATTGCCGACCATTGCGCAATGTGCCGTAAAGCGTGTTCTCGAAACTGCTTACATTGATAAAGTTCATCACGGATAAGACACTATCCTCATCCGTAATGTTTTTTCCCCATACACTTACTTTCATACGATCACTCTTGAACCCAGCCGAGATATTAAGGAGTGACGCTTCACCATATTTGGCAAGATTTACAGCTGAAACATATTGAGCACTGCTATAGGAATAATCCGCTGCAGCAAACCAGTCATAGTCAGCTGAAAGTGGCTTTTCATAGCTGACACCCGCAACGACTTGATATTTCGATGATCGCGGTAAACGATGACCACCGACGCTGGTTGCAACTGATTTGCATCTGTTTGATCGAGGGTCTGCATCACCAAGCGAGCAGTTTTGCAATCCATCATCGAATATGTCATCTAGGATACCCTGGTCAGACTGTATCACCTGTTTGCCTAAATTTGAGTCATTGTAGGCAAAAGACAATTGTAACCCAAGACCTTCGATGTTCTCCGGATAATAGCTCACTTGCAGTTCAGCACCCCAAATATTAGCATCGCCATTATTTGTAATGACCACGTCCGCAGTACTATCTGATTGCGCTACACTTTCTGTAAACTGCAAATCTGATAGACGATTAAAATAGATGGCCGTATTGAGAAACAGCGTCTGGTTAAAAAATGTGTTTTTTGCTCCTACCTCGAATGACCAAATTTTTTCCTCATCGAATGTCGGGGTATTGACCAATGGATCAAAGCCGCCGTCATCGTTTACACCACCAGGCTTTGTACCATTTGCAATTACAGCATAAAAGAGATGATCTTCATTCGGCGAGTAATCGAGTGTAACACGCGGTGAAAAACTGCGGAACGTATCCTCACCATCAAAAGTTATGTCACCTTTTGAGAACTCAAATACAGAAAAATCGAGATACTCCTCTTGATAACGCGCCTCAAGTGTGAGTGTAAGCTCCTTTGAAAAGTCTAGATCTACCTTTCCAAACAACGCCCAATTTGTTGTATCGCGCCAAATAATACGCCGACGATCCGCTGGTGGGATCACTGTTCCAATAGTGCGCGGAGCAAGGAGAGACTCCAGCTCTGCAAGTGCCTCCATGAACTGCTGAGATGCCATCGCTTCCGCTGAGTGCGATAATCGACTATCAATATAGGAGTCACTATAAAAATAAGCGCCTATCATTGAGCGAAATCGGGCACCCTTATCATAAGCGAATCTTACTTCCTGTTGCCATGTCTGTTGCTCTTCAACATTCTCAGTCCGCCCCATTGTCGCACGAGCGACAAGCGGATCAAGCGGATTGCCTGGAACAATGACTAAATTAAGGGGTAAAAAAATAGACGTCGGCAGCAAATCAAAATCGTGATTTATGAATTGCTCGGATTCTTCATAGCCTGTTATTGACGTAAATGTGTAATAGTCGGATATTTCCCAATCTGCACGTATGCTTGCCCAATAACGTTCTTGTTCGAATCCGGGATCATCGACAAACGCACTATCAAAATTAACAGGGAAAGTTGGCACCGTGCCCTGATACAGTTCCGCAACTGTATCACCGCCTATTTCAAAGCCCACATTCTTTATAGAGTCGGGCGTGAGATACATTGCGGGCGAGCCGTCATCATCACGACCATAATTGAAACGACTAACGACACTTAATGATGGGTTTGGGGTATAGGACAGTACGAAAGAAAGAGAATCCGATTCTTCAGACCCAACCTTTCGCCCATTAAATTGATTACGATACTCACCACCATATTTATAATGGCGCAGGTATAATCCAGCCGATAACGTGTCGCCGATCACAGGACCACTTATGCCCATTGAAAAGTCATACTCATCAAATTGACCTAAGTGAGCAGATAGGTTTGTTTGAAACTTATCACTTGGCGTCTTGCTAATGATATTGAGCGCACCTGAATAAGTATTCCGACCAAAAAGTGCACTTTGTGGCCCTTTAATCACCTCAATACGTTCTAAGTCTGCTAAGCTAATCGTCGATATTGCTGAATGAAAAGAAAGCCCATCAATGAATGTCGCTACACCAGATTCTGTTGCCTGCAAAATCGTCGCTTGCCCACGAATAACAGGTCGCTCGAATTCTCGTGTTGCCGTTTGTAGAAACTCAAAGCCAGGAACAAAATTCGTGGCGTCCCGCATATCCGTCAGTAATTTGTCTTCAATCACAGAGGATGTAAGCACCGTTATCGATAATGGAACCTCTTGAAGGTTTTCCTGTCGCTTACGTGATGTCACAATAATTTCGTTGACACGCATTCCCTCAGCTTCGCGAACAGAATTCGTTGGTCCGGACTCTAATTTTATAACTAAAATACTATCATCAAGAAGTTCATAGCTCAGGTCTGTATCCGCCAAAAGTTGTTTGATAGCATCATCAAGAATCAAATCACCCTTCAAAAAAGGAGCTATTTCTCCCTCAACGATCGCGGTATCAAAGAAGAGTTGTATATCTGCTTGCTCCGCCAATTGACGCAATGCAGAAGACAATGGCTGGGAAGGGATGTCATAGGAAACTGGGGCAGCAAAAACAGTTGTGAGGCTATTGAGTATAAAGCTCACACTCGCAGCAAATAAAAGCATTTGCCAGCGCCTCGGAGTCAACAAGTGACCAAGTGAGCCACTTTTAAAAAACAACGATCCCAAATTCCCCCCTTTGGCAACGCTTTTTATTATTAAGAATGACAGTGATTCAGTCTAGTTGCAGTCTCTCCTGCCTTTCCAAAGGATCCAATCAATTAGCACTATACAGCAACACAAGGTCTGGAGATTGCTGTACAATTCTTACAGGCCATGCTGCCTCAAAAGCTTTGACGATAGCTTCAGCATTATCTACACGAAAAACGCCACTTCCACGATAGGTAGCGATATTTTGATCGACAATCACAATGCGCTGCGGAATGTAATAGCTCACTTCTTTGATAATCTCGGTCAAAGGCGTGCTTTCAAAATACAATTTGCCCTGGCGCCAAGATGCAGCATGCTCAATCCGAGAATCTTCATAGACACGCGCCTGCTCTTGACCATCAAGGTACGTCATCGATTGCCCACCATCAATGCGCTGAGCAAGCACAGTACCCGTATCATCTTGGCGATAAATATCATGCATCCCCTGTCCCGGCGTCCCACCAAAAGCAACAGTGCCTTCAACAACGGAAACGCGAAGGACATCATCACGATGATAAACTGTGAATGAAGTTCCAACGGCTTCGACGACATCATTCCCCGCGTAAACAACAAAAGGACGATCTGGATCTTTAGCAACCTGAAAGTATGCTTCACCGTTTGTCAGGTAGATATTACGCTGCTCTTCTGTAAAAGCTACTGACAGCGCAGAACTTGTATTCAGACTGACAATTGATCCATCGGATAGCATCATCTCTTCCTGCTCCCCAACAAGAGTAGAGTATGTCACAGCTTCAGGAGAAAGAGCCGTATTCAAAACTGTTATCCATATACCAAGACCAATCACTACCAGCGATATCGTCGCTGCAATTCCGGCCATTGCGGATGCTGGCAGTGAACTTCTCAGTGGTTTATCTTGCTGTTGAAGATCGCGCGCTTCTTCGTGCGCAATAAGAAGTTCTGTTGTTAGAACATCCGAGTCCAACTCGGTGAAGCCGCCAATAGCATCCAAGTCTATCTCTATAGACCTCAGCTCATCAAACACTTTCTGATGATGCTCATCCTCCTCAAGCCAGAGCTGAAAATCGTGGCGATCCTTTTCCGTTACGTCATCCGAAGCGAAACGTGAAATCCATTTGCTTGCGGCTTCCAGGATAAATGTGTCTTGTTCATTTTGCTTTAAAGTACTCACGACTGACCTCTTGATCCCTTTGATGTCTTTCTGGGATGCAACTTCACAATTTTATTTTCCCTCTCACCATGTACTGCAACAATATGTTCCCGGCACTGCAGAATGCCTCGTGCCAAATGATTCTCAACTGTCTTTGGAGATATATTCATAATTTTAGCAATTTCTTTATACGACAATTGATGAAATTTGTTCATGATCACCACACGCCTGACTTGCGGCGATAGTTTCACAATGGCATCACAAAGCGTTCTGTATTCTTGCCGGACTGAAACCATGTCTTCTGGTGAAAGTCCATTGTCTACCTGGCTATCCTCCTGGACCTCGACATTTCGATCAATAACGCCCAAATTACGGCGTCTCACTTTATCAATCACAAGATTTCGTGCTGTTTGGTACAAATATCCTCTTATATGATCTATATTTCTTTCATGGCTTTGACGTTGTACGCGGTAGAAGGTTTCCTGCATCAGGTCTTCTGCATCCTCTTGTGATCGCGTTCGCTTGAGCAAAAAGCGCCTAATTTCGTCGCTGTAACGACGAAAAATCTCAGACATCTTATCATGCGAATCCGCCAATTACCGCGTTTCCTTGCGTTCACCATCAACTCATAAGACGAAGGTGCACTAAAAAACCCCCAATACGGGAATCCAAAAGCCAATATTGAACTAACTTATTGTATAAATTACGAAATTTGACTTCTGAACTGTTTGTTCATCTCCCAAGGACAGGCTTAAAGTTTTGCCCGCCAAGTACCCACAGCCATCACCATAAACCGATGGGT